>DBEYTJ010000092.1:0-24787 GCA_048181065.1 Collinsella sp. | reverse complement strand
CAGCCAAAACCTGGGAGACGACATCCTTAACCTGTTCCTGAGTAGTCATCGTGCATCAGCCTTTCTTCTCGTTTGATGCTCTCGATGGCATACAAGTTACATACATGTTTTGGTTATGTCGACTAGTTGTATGCTATATTTATCTTAGAAATTTTGCTGGTAAGGTTTTCGGTAGCTCGATACCAGCAGTTTTATTGTTGTGTTGAATACATGCTTGCTTAGATAAGCATACAAGTTAGATATAGGCTGATCGCATGAACGCTTCATCTAAAAAGAAACTAAGCCAATACGAGCGCTTGGCGGGCATGCTGCGCGACCGCATCGCCGTCGGCACCTACGCGCGCGGAGACAAGCTGCCGTCCGAGATGGAACTCATGGACGAATCGGGGCTGTCGCGCAGCACCGTGCGCCACGCCCTTAAGGTGCTCGTTGATGAGGGCCTGGTGCGCACCGAGCGCGGGCGTGGCGCCTTTGTGGCCGACACGCCCGCGCTCCACGAGAACAACCTAGTGTTTTCGAGCTATACCAAGCAGGTCGAAGGTCAGGGCATGAAGCCCACCACGCGCACCGTGGACTCGGGCTTTGCCAAGGCGGCCGGCAGCATAGCTAAGTTCTTTGACGCCGCCGTGGGCAGCAAGCTCGTCAAACTTGTCCGCCTGCGCTACCTGGACGACGCGCCGCTGTGCCTGGAGACCACCTACCTGCCACCAAGCTTCGAGACGCTCATCGATCGCGATATTAACGGTTCGCTCTACGCCACGCTGCGACAGGAGTTCCATCGCGCGCCGGCACAGGGGCATAAGACCTTTGAGGTGTGCTACGCCTCGCAAAACGAGGCGTTTTTGCTCAACGTTGAGCGCGGGCAGGCGCTGATCCTGATCACCGACTACGTCTACGACACCGACGGCCGCCCGCTCCACGTCTCCAAGCGCATCCAGCGCACCGACCGCGCCAAATACACCGAGCCCATCGGCTAACCTGCCAAAATAAACCTGTCCCTAAATGGTGGGTTTGGAGAGGTCGGGAAACCAGATTGGTTTGGGTTGGTTGGGTGTGCGCTCAGCCAGGACCAGCTCCATCCAGCACATGTCGTACCAGCGGCCGAACTTTTGGGCGCAGCGGTCGAAGGCGCCCACCAGGCGATATCCCATATGGGCATGGAAATCCTGGCTGTTGTGCGTCAGGTACTCGTCGTCCTTATCGTGCGGCACGGCAATGAGTGCGCACATGTTGGTGATGCCCATCGCGACCAGGCATTGCTTAAGCGCGTCGTGCAGCTTGCGACCCAGCCCGCCATGGCGCACATCGCGCGCCAGGTAGATCGACGTCTCGACCGACCAGTCGTATGCCTCGCGGCTGTTGAGCGGACTCACGTAGGCATAGCCTACCGGACGCCCGTCCAGCTCCATCACCAAATATGGATAGCGCTTGAGCGTACGCTCGATGCGCCCGGCGAACTCCTCAACGCTCGGCACCTCGTATTCGCAGGTAATCGCCGTCTGGCGCACATACGGCTCATAGATGGCAAGCAACGCCGGCGCATCATCGGGCGTCGCCAGGCGAATCGTCGGCTCGGACATCTCGGTCATACAACCCTTCTCCCTCAAAAACAAAGGCCGCCTTGCGCCAAACCCAGCGCAAGGCGGCCCCTCGTCATTACATCAGGCTACAGAACCGCCGCCAACGCGTCGATATCCTCCTGCGTCGTGGCCCAGCTGGTGCAAAAACGCACCACCGTGTGGGTATCGTCGTACTTTTCCCAGTACTCGATCGCCGCATGCTCGCGAATGCGCGCCATGTCCTCGTTGGGCAGAATCACAAACTGCTGGTTCGTCGGCGTCTCCAAGAAGAACTGGTAGCCGCGCTCGTGCAGCACGCGACGAAGCGCCTGCGCGGTCTCAATCGCCTGGCGACCAATCTCAAAATACAGGCCATCGGTAAAAAGGGCCTCGAACTGCACACCCGTCAGGCGGCCCTTGGCAAGCAGTGCGCCATGCTGCTTAATACGCGGAATGGGATGCGCCGGAGCATGCATGCCGCAAAACACCACGGCCTCGCCGCACAGAGCGCCACACTTGGTGCCGCCGATGTAGAACACGTCACACAGCTGCGCCAGCTCGGGCAGGGTAATGTCGCACTCATCGGCCGCCAGCGCATAGGCCAGGCGGGCGCCGTCCACAAACAGCGGAATCTCCCGCTTCTGGCACACCGCATGAATCGCCGCGAGCTCGGCCTTGGAATACAGCGTGCCATACTCGGTCGATAGGCTCACGTACACGGCACCCGGGAACACCGTGTGCTCGTAGCTCTCGTTTTCGTAGAACACCTGGATATAGTTCTCGAGGTCCTCGGCGTGCATCTTGCCCTCGTATCCGGGGATGGTGAGCACCTTGTGACCGCCAAACTCGATGGCGCCTGCCTCATGGCAGGCGACGTGGCCAGTCTCAGCAGCAACGACGCCCTCGTACGGCGCGAGCAGCATGTCGATCACCGTCGCGTTGGCCTGCGTGCCGCCCACCAGAAAAAACACGTCGGCGTCGGGCGCCTGACAGGCCTCGCGGATAAGCTGCTTGGCACGCTCGGTGTGCGCATCGGTACCGTAGCCGGGCTGCGGCTCCATATTGGTGTCGACGAGCGCCTGCAGCACTGCCGGATGTGCGCCGTGGGAATAATCGTTGTTAAACGCGAGCATGGCAATCCTCTCTTACCGGGTATCGGCCAGATGATTCAAACGGAGCTATTGTACGCCGTTGGGATAGGCAATGCGTGCGGCAAGGCACTCAAGTGCCAGTACCAGGGCAAAACCGCAGCTCACGTCACTCAAAAAATGCGCGCCGATCACGATGCGCCCAAAGGCGACGAACGCTGCAACAACAACCGCCGCCCAAAAGATCACGCGGCGACGCGAAGGTTTTTCCTTAAAGGCTGCCGCGGGAAGCCCGGCGAGCATAAGGCCGATCGCCGCATGCGCCGTGTGTCCGCTCGCAAACGACTTGAACCCGTCCTTGATCACGCCGGCGGCGATATAGGCCCACTTGTCGGGGTTGCCGATCACCCACCACGGCTGAAAATTGAGCCCCGGCGTGACCTCGATCACGCGCATGCGCGGGCGCGACCATAACGGCTTAACAATGACGTTGAGGATGATGGCCTGAGCGACCCACACGGCCAGCACCATCAACGCCCAGCGCGTAAGCTCGTCGGGCGCGGTGTCGCGCGTAAGGCGGTAGGCGATGAAGTTGGCTGCGATGACCAACGCAAACGTCAGAACCAGCTGAAATGCGATGAGCTTGCCGCCGATGCGCAGCGATCCGATAATCTCGTAGCCGACCAGGCCCACGTTGATCAGAACGCCCAGCGCGGCGAGCCACTTGCTCGCCTTGGAATCGGAGCGAGCCGAGCGCACGAGCATAACGCCTGCGACGCTCGCCGTCAGCTCGAACGGCAGCTCACCGGCCGCCTCGACAAAGCGACCGTACATGCTGCCGATGTTGAACAGCGCACTCGAGATTTGATAATCAAAGAAGCTGCCCACGCCCAGACAAAGGCACAGGACAACCGCGATAATGGCGACATCTTTCTTATAGATGTATCCGAACATGCTTTCCTTTCGGTCGGGCGAAGGGCAGTCAACCTGCAATGTGGGTGAGACGAAGATGGCTTTGTCCCGTAAATACCCTTACAGGTTGAGCATAAGTAAGCGAAAACGTTCCATTTGTGGCAAGGTGGCCCGAAGGAGGAGGGAAGCGTACTTGCGTACGCGACCGACGAGTGAGGGTCAGATTGCCCAAATGGGGCGTTTGCAGCGTCGACCCGTTAGTCGTCGTCGCTAGCACCCAACTGCTGCAGCAGCATGAGTGCCGCGGCCACGGGGCCGGTGCCGTCGTTGGCGTCGAGGCCGCGACCCAGGCCGCTGCCCGCGCCGGCGCCCACCTTGTAGGGCACCGACAGCTTGCGGCTCTTGGGAAAGTTCACCGCGCCATAGCGGGTCTTAAGCTCAAAGGCCACCTTTTTGGGCACGTCAACACCCAGGAAGGTAATGCGTCCACCGCTGAGCGTGACGCTCTCGAGCCCCAGGCGCTCGCCGCGAATACGAATGCGAGCGCGGTTGAACAGGTTGAGTCCCGCCAACGGCAGCTCGCCATGCGCAGCCTCGGTCTCCTCCTGCACCTCGTCGATACTCTCCAGGTCCTCAGCCGCCGCGAGCTTGCGGTACACGAGCACGCGCTGGTCCACCGCCGGCATGTACTCCTCGGACAAGAAGTAGTCGGCCGGCAGGTTGATGCCCACGCTCGCCGCCTCCACGCCGGCATCGTCATCGCCGCGCGCCTCGGCCACGGCCTGGCCCAGCATCTGCGTAAACAGGTCAAAGCCCACACTCGACAGGTTGCCGTGCTGCTCGGCGCCCATGAGCGAACCGGCGCCACGGATCTCCAGGTCGCGCATGGCGATGCGCATGCCGCTGCCCAGGTCTTGGAACTCGGAAAGTGCAGTCAGGCGCGCCGTTGCTTCCTCGGTGAGCGGCAGCTCGCCGGGGAACATAAAGTACGCGTATGCCTGCGTGGCCGAGCGGCCCACGCGGCCCTTGAGCTGGTAGAGCTGTGCCAGGCCCAGGCGCTGCGAGTCCTCGATGATGAGCGTGTTGGCCGTTGCGTTGTCGATGCCGCTCTCCACGATGGTCGTGGCGATAAGCACGTCAATCTTCTTGGTCGCGAACTCAATCATCACGTCCTCGACCTCGCGCGGGCTCATCTTACCGTGTGCCACACCCACGCGCGCCTCAGGCGCGGCCTCGTGCACGCGCGCCACGGCATCGTCGATGGTCTTGACGCGGTTGGACACGTAATACACCTGACCGCCGCGGCCCACCTCCAGGCGAATCGCCGCACTCACCACGTCGGGGTCGTACTCCCCCACGTGCACGATCACGGGGCGACGCCCGGTCGGCGGCGTGGTGATCAGGCTCATGTCGCGCACGCCGCTCGTGGCCATCTGCATGGTTCGCGGAATAGGCGTTGCCGAAAGCGTGAGCACGTCGATTTGCTCGCGCAGGTTTTTGAGCTGCTCCTTGTGCTGCACACCAAAGCGCTGCTCTTCGTCGATGATCACCAGGCCCAGGTTCTTGGGGTTCACGTCGGCCGAAAGCAGACGGTGCGTGCCGATGAGCACATCAATCGTGCCCTCGGCAAACGCCTTGAGCGCGCGCTTTTGCTGCGCCGGGGTGCGGAAGCGGCTGAGCACCTCGACCTCCAGGCCAAACGGGGCAAAGCGCTCAAAGAATGTCTCGTAGTGCTGTTGGGCCAGAATGGTCGTGGGGCAGAGCACCATGACCTGGCGGCCGGAGTCCACGCACTTAAAGGCCGCGCGCAGAGCGACCTCGGTCTTGCCGAAACCCACGTCGCCGCACAGCAGGCGGTCCATGGGCTTGGGCGCCTCCATGTCGGCCTTGATGTCGGCGATAGCCTCCAGCTGGTCGCGCGTCTCGTCGTAGGGGAAGCTCTCCTCCATCTCGATCTGCTCGGGCGTATCGGGCGGACAGGCGATACCGGTAATCGACGAGCGGCGCGTATACAGGTCGACCAGGTCAAACGCCAGCTTTTTGGCATTCTTGCGCGCCTTGTTGGTGGCCCGCGTCCAGTCGGCGGTGTTGAGCCTGGTCAAGCGCGGCTTATCGCCGTCGGGACCAACGTAGCGCGTAATGCGGTCAACCTGCTCCAGCGGCACGTAGAGCTTGTCGCCATCAGCGTATTCCAGCAAAAAGTAGTCGCGTTCCTTGCCGCCCACTTCCTGGCGCGCGATCTCGCTAAAGAGCGCGATGCCGTGGGTAGCGTGCACCACGTAGTCACCCGGCTTAAACGGGAAGGTGATCTGCGTAATGTCAACCTTGCGGCGGCTGCGCGCGCGGTTGGCATCCATGCGGGCGTTGAGGTCGGCGATCGAGAACACGGCCAAATTGGCGTCGGGCACCACCACGCCCTGTGGCAGGGCAGCGTCCACAAAGGACACGCGCCCGCGCGAGATGGTGGGCACGGCGGCGCCGGCGGCAGCCTGCGCGGCGCCCGCCTCGAGCGAACGGGCGTTGAGCGCATCGGCCTTTCGCTCGCGAATGGAAGCATGGGCCTCCTGGCGTGCGGCACGGTCGGCGGAATCCGCCGCTGCCACGCGCACGCGGTCGCCGATAGCGCCGGCATTTTCGGGCGCCGCGGTCAGCGATTCCTCAAAGGTAATGCCCTCGTCGCCAAAGGTGAGCTCCATCGACTCGCGCGCGCCGCGGTCGGGGATGGCAAACACGCAGGCATAGCGCTTGCCCACGACCTCCTGGATGCGCGTCATAAAACGGTTGTCCGAGCCTGCGATGGCAGGCTGCTCAATCTTGAGCTCGGCCGTCACCGCACCGCCGGCACGGATGAGGCTCACATAGTTCAGGCGTTGCTGGGAACCAAAGTCGAGTTGCTGGGCACGCACGTACAGGCCGTCCAGACGGTCGACCCCCGCCTCGCCGGCACGCGCCTCGATATCCTCGTAGGCGCGCAGGCAATCGTCGAACAGCGAGCGCGGCTCGGACAGCACCACGAGCGCCTTGCCGCTCACGTGCGACAACGGGCTCACGGTCTGGCCGTACATCACCGGCAAATAGCGGTCGAGCTCGGGCGTGACAATGCGTGCATCCACCATCTCGAGCAGCGCCGCCAACTTGCTGTCGTCCTGGCTGGCGCGGTAGAGCGCCACATGCATGTTGTGGACGGCCTCGTCGGTAAGCGCGAGCTCGCGACAGGGGAAGATCTCGATGCTGTCTTCGTTGCCGATGGTCTGGCCCGTTGAACTCACCATGCGGCGGATGCGGTCGATCTCGTCGCCAAAGAACTCAATACGCACGGGCGCCTTTTCCTGCGCCGGAAACACCTCGACGGTGTCGCCGTGCACACGGAACAGGCCGGGCGCGTCGGCGGCGCCGGCATTGGTATAGCCCATGCCCACCAGTCGCTGCGGCACCTCGTCAAAGGGAATCTCCTCGCCCACCGCAAAAGTAGTGGACTCCCAGTAGCGGCTCTCGACCGGCGGCACGCAGCGCAGCAGTGCGCGGGCCGAGGCGACCATGATGCAGTTGTCCCCGCGCACGATACGCCCGAGCGCCTCGCAGCGCTGGGCCACCACGGCGTCGTCGGGCGCCTGCTCGCGCCAAGGATAGTCCTTGCGCTCGGGAAAGCGGCACACGTGCGCCAGGCCCACATAGGCGGCAAGGCTACGCGCGGCGCGATCGGCTGCATCCTCGCCACTCACGATGTAAACCGTGGGGCGCGGGCGGCGCGCAAACTGGGCGGCGGCCATAAGCGTTCGACCCGACTGAGACACGGCCAGCGTCACGTCCTCGCCAGAATCGAGCCCGGCCTCGACGGTCTGCAGCGCCTCGGCAGTGTAGAGCTGCGCGGCTATACGGTGAATGAGCATGCTGTTCCTCCGGCATTGCAACGCCAAAAGCCCGCCGAGGCAAGCTCGGCGGGTCGTTCGTCAAAGTTCATTAACGTTTATGGTACCGCACGGCCCCGTGACCAAAGGCCAAAGCGACATCATGCCAAATGTTGCCCACAACGGTCTTGCTAACGCGTTTTCCCAGCTTATTAATCCGCTTTCCGCTTTTTGATTTACTGTCTTCCGGCAGCGATTTACACCGTCCGCGCCCCCTGGCGAGCATTTCGAGCTGCAAAGCGCCTATAATTGACCATGCTTACGTATTCAATGTCACTTTTTGAGGAGGGGGGGGTAAAACAAATGGCCGACACTCCATCTTGTGCACTGTACGCCGGGCTTAAGTCACTCGGTCGCATCAACAACGGTAGCGCCGCGCAAATTCTCATGGCCGGCAACGCCCGTTACGGTGGACGCCTCATCTCCGAACGCTTGACGGTCCCGTCGTTTATCTCACGCGAAATCGTTCACGCCAAACCCGGTGACCTTCCCGAGCCGCTGTTTGCGCCCTTTGAACAAAGTGCGCACCAGATACTCAACCTCATCATGCAAAACCGAGGCTCCGACCCCCAATCGCTGAGCAAGGTCGCTAAACGCTACATGGAGTCGTGCGTTCCAGACATGCAGGATGCCCTTACCAATTGCGGCGTCGACGGCATGCTCTTTAGAAACGGCGTCGAGCGCATCGAGACCGCTAACGATAGTGACATTAAAGATCGCCTCTACATCCATCTGGTCTTTTTTATCGTTACCGGCTGCCTTGGCGACCCCGCCCGCGCCATCGAATACACCGAGTCCTTTGTGTCCGACCAGATGCTCTCGACACTCGGCACGATCGAGACGACCGTCACCTCGTTTTTCTCGACAACCGCGCGCCCCACGGGAGACATTCGCCTGGGGCTGCTGCGCGTCGTGGGCAACTCGGCACGACCGCCGTTGCGTCCCCTTACCACGAACTCGGTGGGCAGCATTATCGGCTCGCTGACGGGAGACGAGAACGCCATCACCGACGTCGATTCCGACGTCTCGCGCCAGCACCTGCGTATTTGGCTCCAAGACGGACGCTGGCTTGCGCAGGGCCTCGGCTCCACCAACGGATCGTTTTTGATCTCGGGTGTCGACCGCTGCCGACAGGCTATCGAACCGCCCAGACGCGAGCGCCCCGCCAACTTTGCCAACACCCCCGTCGAGATTCACAACGGAGACACGCTTTGCTTGGGCGCCACGACGCGCTTCTTGGTCATTCGCATCACAAACTAGCCCGCCCACACATCTTCGACGCACAAGGTGCCGTTAGTTGCATCAACCCATGCAAATAACGGCACCTTTTCGATTAAGGCAACGGTTGCGCTACCTTTTCACTAACATTATCGCTACGCATTTTTTCTCGAAAGGATCGCCCCGTGACGTACGACACGGATATGAATATCATCGCGTTGTCCCCCTTTGAACCAAACGCCATGTTTGCGACCACCGAAGACCCCGATACTATCCGCCGCTTTACCACCCTGTTGGATTGCGGGGCAGTCGGCGGCGGTTCCCACCATCTTCGCAAGGTCGTCAACACCGAGGGCGAGACCTTTGCGCTCAAAACGCTATGGCCCCTCACCGGCTGTGATGAAAACGGCTCCGCCGTCAGCCCCTCGGGCATCAAGACGCTTACCGAGGAGTATCGCAATCTTGCAGCCATCTCACTGTTGGGCGGCTTTCCCAAAACCTATGGCTACGGCTATACCGGCTCCGTACCGGCCATCCTTATGGAGTGGATTGAAGGCCTGCCCCTTCGTGATGCCGCGACAGAACTAACCGACCCTGCCGAGGGTGGCCACATTCCCGCAAACACCGTCGCCGCAATCGGAAAACGCCTGGGAGAGATCCTCTTGAGCGTCCAAAAGCTCGATGCACCGTTTGCGCACCGAGATATCTCCTTGCGCAACATCATTATTCGCACGACGCGCCGGTCCCTTGCCCAGCAGATTGCACGCTGCAGTTTTGACCTTTGCCTGGTCGATCTGGGCAGCTCGAGCATCAAGCGCTCAAACCCCTCGTTTACCATGTCCACCGGCATCTGGCGCAACGGCACACCCGAGTTCGCCCCACCCGAGATGCTCTCCAACGACATCCCCGAGCTGGCGCCGCTTCGAACGTCGCCTAGCATCGATACATATGAGCTCTGCAGCGTGCTCTACACGCTCTATGCCGGTCACACGCCATATCGCCTAAACGAGCATATGGACCAGTCGCCCTACCTGTACAAGATCGAGCACGAGCCCGAGACACTCAAGGCGCGCACGCCCGGCGACCAAATGCTTGTCGATGTCATCATGAGCGGTATCCATAACGAGCAGTCCCAGCGCGCGCCGCTGTCTACGATTGTCGGCAAGCTCGATGCCTGGATTTAAGACATCGATTTTGAGCCGCGCACGCCGCTGCCCACTCCGATCGACTTTAGCCAGCAACCGAAGCCTTCCGACTCCGACAAGGCTCAGACGCGTCACCCAGTTATCTCGCGTCGCGCTGCGCTCGCGCTCGGCGGCGTCTGCGTTGCCGGCATCGCAGCTTCCGCCCTTGCCACGGGGTGCTGGGGGCTTATCGACCTTGCGCACGGCATTAAGCCGTCACTCGACGATTACACCTGGGAAGAACTCGCACTGATCTCCCGCAAAATCCAAGAGACATCTTCCAACAAAAACGCGCTCGAGATTGCCGAAACCTACCACCTGGTAAACAGTAAGCAGTCGCTCGAAAACGAGAACACCAAGACTGTCAGGCTTTCCGACGGGACCAAGGCACAAATCCAGATCGTTGGCTTTAAGGCAGACACGCTCACCGATGACGGCCTCCCTGCGGGCATCACCTTTATGTTCCGCACCCCCATCGCTATGCGCGCCGTAAACGAGAGCGCCGCAACGGGTGGTTGGGAGCAATCGTCGCTTCGCAAATGGTTGGCGGACAAGGGCATGGCTACGCTGCCCGACGATCTCCGTAATCAGATTCGCTCGGTGCGAAAGCTCACCAACAACACCGGCGGCACCAAAGACGTCTCCAGCATCACCGCCACCGACGACATACTCTGGCTGCCGTCCATGAGCGAGCTGTGCGGCTACCAAGCGCCCGAAACGTTCGCAGAAGGCAGCGAGTACCTTTCTGCCCTCTACAGCGGAGAAGGCGATCAGTACCAGCTCTATCGCGAGAAGAGTGTAAGCGGCCTGACCACCAACGATGCCATGATCCGCACCGTCGCTGGCAAAAAGATCTGCTACTGGGAGCGCACCCCCAGCGCCGACTGCAGCGAGGGCGCCGACTCGACGTACTTTAACCGCGTTGGAAAAGACGGCGACGTGTTTAGCTGGGCAACGCCCGGAAACAATCCGGACCAAAAGACCTATGTCCTACCCGGCTTTTGCATCTAACGCCTTTTCCGGATACCAGAAAGGAGCCTCGCATCATGCGTGCGGAAACACCTTCCGAGGTGCTCTTTGATTTCATTAAGTGCGACCTGCAGATCAACAATCGAGAAGCGGCGCGCATCCTGATTTCGGACAAGCCGATGGGCTCCAAACCGGCCCCAAGGTTTCGCATTGCAGAAAAGACGTTTCTATCGCGACGCGTGGTGCACGTCGTTCCGGGCACCGACAAGATCGACCCCGAGATGTTTGCCGATTTTTCGCAGAGCGTCCAGAGCTTGGCTGCCGCTGTAAAAATCGGCAGCGGCAGCAGTCCAACGGCCGCCAACGCTCGCCAGCAAGCCATTACGGCGCATGCCCTCGAGCGCATGGTAACGTCGCTCGAACACTGGGGGCTCGATGGTTCCATCCTGCGCAATATCTTTGACCGCATCGCCGTCATGCCTGGCCTCAAGC
Organism: Collinsella sp.; assembly: GCA_048181065.1. Classification (GTDB taxonomy): domain Bacteria; phylum Actinomycetota; class Coriobacteriia; order Coriobacteriales; family Coriobacteriaceae; genus Collinsella. Next base: position 13,457 of record DBEYTJ010000092.1, on the reverse strand, counting down.
AAAGCGACCGGCGCCTTTTGGAGCTCCTGCGCTAACGGTCTGCGGATGCCTGGCCGACCCCAATGCCGCCGCCTCCGAGGTCAAAGACTTTGCCATAACGCAACTGGCCCAGACCTTTGGCGCGCTCGAGACCGCCGAGGTCGTCCAGGCGCGAGACACTAACCGCAAGGTCAACGAGCCTCCTGCAAAACTGGGGCTGCTCAGGCTTGCGAAAGACGGCTCGGCCTTGCCGCCTATCTATCCTTTGAGCCTCAATCCCGAGGGTACGGTACTAGGCTCTTTTGCACACGACCAAAACGCCATCACCAACGTAGGACCCGATGTATCTCGCCGGCACCTGCGCGTGACGTATTCCAACGGCACGTGGCTCGCAAGCGGCCTGCACTCCACCAACGGAACGGTGCTGGTGACACGCAGTGGCGCGACCACCGTTATCGAAAAGCCACGCTCGCTGCGCACCGCTGGCGATGAGGATAAGCAGATTCCCATCCACGACGGCGACTTGCTCAAGCTGGGTTCCTCGACCCAGTATTTGGTGCTGAAGATCTCCTCAAACGTACGAGCGCTGGCCTAGGGCCGAGCTCACACAATAAGAATCAACGCAAAGGGGCGCCGCTGCACACATCGCAGCGGCGCCCCTTTATATCGCGTGGACATCTAAAAACGGATGCAGAAGCCGAAAAATTCAACAAGATAACTAAAACATAAAAGCCGCGTGGGGGTCGGGTCCCCACGCGGCTATCAGGTTTGGGCTAATAAAGCCCGGAGGTAAACACTAGTAGAGTTTAGTGCTCGCGACGCTTGGTCATGTACATGCCCACAGCGACAGCCACGGCGCCGGTAAGCGCGGCAGCAGAGGTCACGACGAAGGTCGGATCGCCGGTCGAAGCAAGGGCGGCGTCGTCCTTCTTCTCGGCCTTAGCCTCGTCCTTCTTGTCAGCAGCAACCTGCTTCTTGCCCTCATCCTTCTTCACAGTCTCGGACTTGGGGGTCTTTGCGGTAAAGAAAGCGTAGACAGTGGTGTCCTCGGTGATAGGAGTAGAGAAGTCAAACTTCTTGAAGGACTCCTTGGAAGAAGACCAGCCGACAAAGTTGAAGCCGTCGACGGAAGGATCGCTGGGCTGAGCAACAGTCTTGCCGTCCTCGACCTCAACAGTAGTAGTGGAACCATCAACATAGAAATTGACCTTGTGGGTCTGGACAGCAGGCGTCTCGTTCTTGGTCCACTGAGCATAGAACGTCACGTGGTCGCCGCCGCCCTGGACGGGCTTGCTGAAGTCTACGGGATCGGTGCCCTTGGAGTCGTAGGTCCAGCCGGCGAAGGTGTAGCCCTCGCGGGTCGGGGGCAGGGGCTGGCGGGCGACGCCGTCGCCGTCGGTAACGCCCTGGAGCGTCTCGTTGCCGTCGAAGAACGTGCCGCCGTTGGCGACGTAGAGGACGTCGATGGAGTTGTCCTCGACGACCATGTTCCACTGGGCGAACAGGGTGGCGTGGTCGCCGCCGCCGACCAGCGGCTTGCTGAAGTCGACCGGGTCGTTACCGTCGCGGTCGTAGGTCCAGCCGGCGAAGGTGTAGCCCTCGCGGGTCGGGGGCAGGGGCTGGCGGGCGACGCCGTCGCCGTCGGTCACGCCCTGGAGAGCGTCGTTGCCATCAGCGAAAACACCACCGTTGGCGACATAGAGAACGTCTTTCTCATTGTTGGCAAGCTCTACCCACTGAGCGTAGAACGTAACGTGCTGACCGCCACCCGGGATGGGCTTGGTGAAGTCGACAGGCTCGGTGCCAGCAGCATCGTAAGTCCAACCAGTAAAGGTATAGCCCTCGCGGGTCGGGGCCAGGGGCTGGCGGGCGACGCCGTTGCTGTCAGTGACACCCTCCATGGCCACATTGCCATCGGCGAAGGCGCCACCATTGGCAACATAGAGAACCGTCTTCTCGTTGTTCTGCTTCCACTGAGCATAAATAGTCGCGTGACCGCTGCCCGCAACGATGGCCTTCGTGAAGTCGACGGGGTCATTTCCGTCGCGATCGTACGACCAACCAAGGAAGTCATAGCCCTCGCGGGTCGGCTGAAGCGGCAGGCGTGCGAAACCGTCGGTATCGGTTACGCCCTGCATGGTATTGTTGCCGTCGAAGAACGTGCCACCGTTGGCAACGTAAAGAATATCGACAGTCTTGTCCTGCTTCGCAGGCGTCCAAGCGGCGAAAAGGGTCACATGCTTGCCGCCACCGACGATCGGCTGGTTGAAGTCAACCTGGTCGGTACCGTCGCTGTGATAATACCAACCGGCAAACACATAGCCGTCGCGCGTAGGAGCAAGCGGCTGACGAGCAATGCCATTGCTGTCAGTCTGGCCCAGCATGACGTTGTTGCCGTCGGCGAACTGACCGCCATTGGCGGAGTAGGTCACATCGAGCACCTTCGAGGGAGCCTCAGTCCACTTAGCGAACAGCATAAAGTTAGTTGCACCGCCCTGAAGGGGCTGTGAAAAATCTACAGCCTGGGTAAACGTGCTGTCATAATACCAGCCGTCAAAGACGTATCCATCGCGCACTGGAGAATTGGGCTGAGTAATCTTGCCGTTTTCATTCAGCTCTTCAGTCTGGAGGTCGCTTCCGTTAGCAAAAGCGCCCCCATTAGCAAAGAAACTAACGTGCTTTTCGCCAGTGGTGGCAGCAGTCGCCTCCCCGCTTGTGCCCTGGGTAGTCTCCGCTGCGATAGCAGCAACCGGCGTGGAGCTGAGCACCATACTCAAGCTCAGACCGGCTGTGATAGCAGCGTTAAGCTTCCTATTCATGTGGTCGTCCTTTCCCGACTTGCTTCTTCGCGACCACTTCGCAGAAGAAGACATTTGAATTGCGTCTTCAATTCTAACCGAAAAAAAACTCAAAAGGTTGCGCAACCAAGCTATATCTAAGGTTTGAGACTTTTTTGCAAAAAAGTTTGCAAAAAGCTATTGCACCACCCGTACGCTGGGGCAAAGGTCTGCCAGTGGGCACTCATCGCACTTGGGTTTGCGGGCATCGCAAATCTCGCGGCCAAAGGTGATCCACTGGTGGTTGACCGACTCCCAATACTCGTGCGGCAAAATCTTGAGCAGATCTTGCTCGGTCTTGAGTGGCTCCTTGGCATGCGTCTTGGGACTCAGCATCAGGCGGTGCGCGATGCGGTTGACGTGCGTATCGACCGCGATGCCTTCCACGATGCCGTACCCCACGTTGAGCACGATGTTCGCCGTTTTGCGCCCCACACCCGGCAGCTTAACGAGCTCCTTCATGTCGGCAGGTACCTCGCCGCCGTAATCGGCGACGATCATCTGCGCGGCCTCCACGGCGTGCTTGGCCTTGCTCTTATAAAAGCCGAGCGACTTAATGGTATCGGCCACATCGGCCACGCTCGCCCCCGCCATGGCCTCGGGCGTGGGCCACTGGGCAAACAGCTTCGGCGTCACCTTGTTGACCTGCGCGTCGGTCGTCTGCGCCGAGAGCAGTACCGCGATGAGCAGCCTAAAGGGATTCTCGTGATCCAAAAAACACTCAACCGGGCCATAGCGACGGTTGAGGCGCTCGCATACCTCAACGGCGCGCTCGCGTTTGGCGGCATTGGTCTCGCGTGGCATAACGACTCCTCGGCTCTGCGGCGTAACAAACCTATGGGCACGATTGTCCCACGTATGGGGTCTTTACGCCTCCAAAAATGCGCCGGTCTGGCGTCCCCACAGGCTTGCGTACTCGCCGCCCGCCTCGACGAGCTGAGCATGCGTGCCATCCTCGACAATCTCGCCGTCTGCCAGCACCACGATGCGGTCGAGCGCCGCCACGGTGGACAGGCGATGCGCCACCACAATGGAGGTGCGCCCGCGCATCAGGTTCTCGAGCGCTTCCTGCACCAGCGCCTCGGACTCGCTATCCAAGGCAGACGTCGCCTCGTCGAGCACCAGAATCGGCGCGTCGGTGAGGATGGCACGGGCGATGGCCACGCGCTGGCGTTGGCCGCCCGAAAGCTTAACGCCGCGCTCGCCCACCATGGTGTCAAAGCCATGGGGCAAGCGGTCGATAAACTCAGTCGCGTTGGCCAGGCGCGCAGCCTCGCGAATCTGTTCGTCGGTGGCGTCAGGGCGGCCGTAGGCGATATTCTCGCGAATGGAGCGGTGGAACAGTAGCGCCTCCTGCGGCACGTAGGCAACCTGGCGGCGCAGGCTCTGCTGCGTGCAGCGCGAGACATCCTGGCCGTCCACGAGCACGCGGCCGCCCTGCACGTCGTCCAGGCGCAGCAACAGCTTGGTGAGCGTCGTCTTGCCCGAGCCCGATTTTCCCACCAGACCCACACGCTGGCCCGCCGCCACATGAAGCGTCAGGTCGTTGAACACGCTCTCACCCGCCGCGGCGTCACGGTATGCAAAGCTCAAGTGCTCAAAATCAATCGCGCCCTCGCGCACCTTGAGCTCGGGGGCATTCTCGTCGTCTGCCACCAGACGCGGCTCGTCCAGCACGCGCGTCATCTCGGCCGCATCGCCCAGCGCGCGGTTGATGCGCTGCATCATGGAGCTCACGTAGTTCAGACGCATGGTGAGGTTGTACGTATAGGTAAAGATCATGACGAGCGCGCCGGCCGAAATGCCAAACCACGCGTTGCCGCCCGCCACGAACACACTCACCACGGCCATGGTAATGACGATAAGGCCCGAGGTCGTAAAGTTGCGTTGCATCATAGCGTGCATCGATACCGTTTCGGCATCGCGCGCGGCACGGTCGGCGGTATCGAACAGGTCGCGCTCAAAGTCCTCGCGCCCGCAGGTCTTGACGGCCAGGATGTTCGTGACCGCGTCGGAAAGCACGCCCGACAGCTTGTTCTGCGCGGCGGACGTCGCGGCCGAAAGCGGCATGATGCGCTTGTACATAAGCCAGACAAACGCGATGTAGACGACCATGATGCCCACCAGGATCACGGTAAACGTCGGCACCACCGGGGCGAGCGCTGCCACCGTGCAGACAACCGAGGTGATAGTGGGGATGAGCGAATACACCGTCACGTCCACCAGACCCGTGTAGCCGCTCATAAAACGGCTCGTCTGGCTCACAAGCGATCCGCCAAAGCGGCTGGTGTGGAATGTCATGGACTGGTTGGAGAGCGTGTCAAAGCACAGGCGCGCCAAGTGATAGTTGCCCGCAATCTCGAGCTTGTAGACGGTGTAGTCCTGCAGCTTGGAGAGGATCTGGCCCACTAGGTTAACGAGCACGAGCGCCAGAATGTAAGGGCCAAAGACCTCAAACACCTGGTCGCCCGCCACGGGGCCGGCTTGGACGCGGTCGACGATAAGGGCCATCACGTAGGTGTTGGCAAACGTGAGCAAAAAGATGTAGCCCGCCGACGAGAACACCGAGAGAAAGACGATTAGCGGCTGCGTGCGCGTGACGTCCCAAAAACGCTGCAACGTGCGACGCACGGTGGAGCGTTTGAGCGGACTGGTGCTTCTCTGGGACATGGGCTTCCTTTCGCGTCTGATAGGGCGAAACGCCATTGTTGCACACTAAAGTGCACTTCAGGCAAGCACGATGCGAAAAGCGCCCGCGCAGTGCTTGCGCAGGCGCCCCGCCGTCAGATGCAACTAGTCCTCGTCTTTTTGGTCTGCGAGCAGGCCTGCGGACTCCAAGCCCAAAATCTCGTCGGCCTCCTCGGCATCCTCCAGCGCGTCGATGTCCTTGAGCTTGCGCTCCATAACGTTAGTGCGCGTGGTGATAATGCCCTCGACCGTCTTGCCCGCGGTCTCGATCTGCTGCTGTGCGCGACGCAGCGCCGCCTGATAGCGCGGCAGCTCGGCCTTGACGGCAGAAAGCACGCGCAGCACGTCATCGGTGCGCTTTTGCAGCCTAAACGTCTGATAGCTCATCTGCAGGCTGTTGAGGATGGCGGCCATGGTACTGGGGCCGGCAACGTTGACGTGATAGTCGCGGCCCAGGGCCTCGATAAGCCCGGGGCGACTGACGACCTCGGCGTACAGGCCCTCAAACGGCACGAACAGAATGCCAAAGTTGGTCGTCGCGGGCACGCTCAGGTACTTCTCGCAAATGTCCTTGGCCTCGCGTTTGACCATCGCATCGAGCGTCTTGCGCGCAGCGGCAACGGCCTCCGCATCGCCCGACTCCTGGGCGTCGAGCAGGTGCTCGTACGCATCGCCCGGGAATTTGGAGTCAATCGGCAGCAGCACGGGATCGCCCTCGTCTACCGGCAGCTTGACGGCAAACTCAACCCGCTCCGAGGCGCCGGGCTTGGTGGCGACGTTTTCCAGATACTGGTCGGGCGTAAGGATGTCCGCCAGGATTGCGCCCAGCTGCACCTCGCCCAAAATGCCACGCGCTTTGACGTTGCCCAGCACGCGCTTAAGGTCGCCCACGCCGGTGGCGATAGATTGCATATCGCCCAGGCCCTTATACACGGCCTCGAGCTGGTCGCTCACCTGCTTAAACGATGTAGACAGACGGTCGTTGAGCGTACGGGAGAGTTTCTCGTCCACCGTCGCGCGCATCTGATCGAGCTGCACGTTGTTGTCCTTGCGGATGGCGCCCAGCTGGGCGTCGACCGTCTCGCGCACCTTGTCCAGGCGGTGCTCGATGCCCTCGCGGTTGGCGCCGAGCTGTTGGGCCGTCTCACGGCGCAGGTCATCCATACGGTCGCCAGCCTGCGAGAACTCACGCGCGATGGTCAGGTAGCGCTGCTGCTCTACGGCGGCGTCGGTCGTCTGCTGCTGCGCGATGGCGTTTGCCGTGCGACGGGTTTCTGCCAGCGCGACGTTCAGGGTGTCGAGCGCGTTGTTGGCCTGCTCGAGCGCCGCGAGCGTCTCCGCGTCGCTGCCGCCACGCTCTCGCAACTCGGCACGAAGGCCTTTAAGCTGCAGGGCGCAAACCACAGCAACTCCCACCGCCACCAAGGCAATCACAACAAGCGCAATATCAATAGCAGACATAGACTCCGCCCAACAAACCCAACCGATTATCAATCAAAACCGCGATCAATCTTACCCCGCCACACGCACCGGGTGCCCGGCCCCTTCTTGGGTGCCCCTCTCCTCCGCATATTCCATAATGCGGCGCGCCGTCTCCCTGCTCACCTTTGAGTCATCGCCGGCTAAGTATGCGTACACGTTTCCCTTATTCAGATTCAAATCGCGGCAGAGACCGTAGCGCGTTATGCCCGATTCCCCTAGCGCTCCCAATGTTCTTTTTCGCATCAGGGCGTTGATCCTTCTATCCGCAACTGGCTTTTCCTTCACCGCTCTATACGCACGCCAAACGTTGGCATAACGGTTAGGGAGCTCGCTTTTGGCGCATAGAGACGCCATGCCGCCCGCTTGATCGTACAAAGACAAAACACCCCGGTAATCCTCTTCCATCCACGAGCCCTCAGATAAACCCAGAACGTATTCGGCTTTTCCCTGCGCCAAAGCGAGCAAAAACAGAGGCTCCGCCACGCGCGGCGCAACCGTCGTCGCCTGCTCAACCAGTTTTCTAAAACTCAGCGACTGCTGCCCGGACAGCTCTCGGCAATAGCCTTTCAAAAATCCCTCAAAAGTCAGATTCAACCGAGCACCTCCTTTTTGTATTGCCTGTATGCGCAGACCATCTCTTGATAACTCCGCTCCGAGGGCGACGACGCCAGAGCCTCTCCCTCGTCGAATATAAGCCGCTCGAGCAGATCCCAATCAAGTCGGTCAACGAATGCCTGACTATGAAGATCGACGATGTCGTTCGGACGATAGGCATAAAGCTTCATCACCGCCAGGTCCTCCAAAGATGGCGTAAAGTACCTGATAAAACGCGCCCCAATCTTCAAGGGAATCAAACGATCTTCGTAATTGAATGGCATCTGATTACAATATGCCACCGCCATACCATTCACCTCGGGGTATCGAGCTATGATCTCGCGGAGGCACCTGTCTGCCTCAAACACATCAATGTCATGTGTAACCGACCGATTCGTCACATCGTTTAGCATGAAAGCGCTTCCTCCCACCAATACAACGCTCGGCCTGTCGTCTCTTGGACCTATTTCCAGCTCCGCCTCTTCGTCAATGCCCAGAAGAGTCTGCTCTAAATCCTGCTTATACATAGCAAATCCTATTATTATTCATCTTCAATAATACTATTCAGTCGCACGACAGGACCTTCAGGATGCAAGAATTCTGCTCGTGGCGATAATCCCTACACCCTAGAAGTCCTAATGTGACAAACGCTAACTCTCCCAGCCGGCGCGGATGGTTGTTATGACGTCGCCTAGGCGCTGGCCGAGAGCTGCCAAGTGCTGAAGCACCTCATTGGGCGAGGCGCCGTTGAGAATGCACGTGAGGGCATATGAGGCCAAGAAGATTGCCGCGAGTCCCAACGGGACCAGCACGATCATCGCTAACGTGCGCAGGCGCTGGCCCACGCGGCGGTGACGCGTGCGGCGCTTGTCGAACGCAAGCTCCTGCGCATATGAATCTTGTTGTACGGAATAGGCCTCTGGCGCCGATTCACACCCGGGCACAGCTGCAGGTACAGCAGTGGGCACGGCATTTTGCGCAAGGGGCTGAGCGGCTACCCCTTGCATTTGCATCTCCATAAGCCGTTGCTGTTGACGCAACATGCGCTCGGCTTGTTGCTGCGGAGTCTCAAGAAACAGGTCCATGCTGGCCTCCAAAATCGGAGCATTCGACGCTTACGCCCAGCATCCCGCACCGCCAAGGCCACGGCAACGCAATCCGTAGCAATAGCCGCAAAGTTTCTTGTTGACAAAAGCTGTCGAAAACCTCAACAACTCCCCTACCAGCACTTTCTCTGAGCTTTTTTGTCGAATAATCTTTTGTCCTTCCACCAACCCGCCAACTAACCAAAACCTGACCAAAAGCTTGACGGAAATTGTGAAGACCGGGACCCCACACAAAAAGTGCCGCCCCAAAGGGGCGGCACACAAACTTATTATCAGCTTTTCTGTAACGAGCATGCGACGACTCAACGCCGGAGCGCAGGGCGGGGAAACCTTTGCCTCGCGCGACCCTGCGAAGCCGTGAGCGAGAGGGAAAGGTTTCCCCGCCCTGCGCTCCGTGGTCGGTGGGGGCAGATCACATGCCCGAAAGACCGCGAGCAGCGGTGGCACACATAAACGCCAAGACTAGAATCACGAGCGAGCCCGCGATGTCGACCAGCACGCCCATTGCGCGGCGCTCAAACAGCCAGCTCTCGAAGTGCGGGGCAACGTTGCGCCAAACACGCCACAGCAAGATGCCCATACCGATAACGCCCGGGATATTGAGCAGCAAAATCTCGGAGCACAAGAGGCCAATCAGGTTTCCGGCGGCAAAGCCCGCATCACCCTCGCAGTATTTGCGATAAATCATGAACAGCATGTACGCCACAAACGGCTGCAGGCACGCAGAGATAAACGCAACCACCATCGAGGGGTCCTGAGAAAAGACATCGGTGAGCTTATCCACGCTCGTGGCATCTTTCGAGGCCAAGAACAAGCCAATGACCACCACGGGCACCACGCCCAAGATAACCTCGACCAGAGTAAACAACTTAGCAGTCAGATCCTCGCTAGCCGTATTGAGGTGAGGCGCCCACTCAGGATGAGCATGCGCCCCAACCTTCTTGTCTTTCTCGGCTCGATCGGCCTTTTTGCCCTCAGGGACCCGACGACCAGGATCCTTGCGAGTTCCCGCCGCAGCAACCCGAGCCCGAGACTTCTTACCCATAACCAACACCTCGCAAGAGGAAACGAATAGCCAACGCTACCTAGTGTACCCCACCCAAGAACGGTACCGTCCCAACCAATCCCCACACAAAACGTGCCGCCCCAAAAGGGGCGGCACGCTAACTTCTTATCAGTTTTTCAGTAGCAAGCACGCGACGACCCGAAGCCGGAGCACAGGGTAGGGAAACACCTTTACCTCGCGCGACCTGCGCAGCCGTGAGCGAGAGGGAAAGGTGTTTCCCCGCCCCGTGCTCCGCAGTCGGTGGAGGCAGCTTTAGATGCCCGCGAGACCTCGGGTGGCGGTGGCGCACATAAACGCCAAGGCTAGAATCACGAGCGAGCCCGCGATGTCTGCCAGCACGCCCATTGCACGGCGTTCAAACAACCAGCTCTCAAAGTGCGGGGCGACGTTGCGCCAAACACGCCACAGCAAGATGCCCATACCGATGACGCCCGGGATATTGAGCAGTAGGATCTCGGAGCACAAAAGACCGATCAGGTTACCGGCGGCAAAGCCCGCATCACCCTCGCAGTATTTGCGGTAGACCATATACAGCATGTACGCCACAAACGGCTGCAAGCACGCAGAAATAAACGAGACCACCATCGAGGGGTCCTGCGAAAAGACCTCGGTGAGTTTATCGACACTCGTGGCGTCCTTCGAAGCCAAGAATAAACCGATAACCACAAGGGGCACCACGCCCAAAATTACCTCGACCAGAGTAAACAACTTGGCAGTCAAATCCTCACTAGCCGAATTCAAATGAGGCGCCCACTCAGGATGAGCATGCGCGCCGACTTTCTTGTCCTTCTCGGCACGATCGGCCTTTTTACCCTCGGCAACCCGACGACCAGGATCCTTGCGAGTTCCCGCCGCAGCAACCCGAGCCCGAGACTTCTTGCCCATAAAAAACACCCCATCAGGTAGTAGATAAACTAAAAGTCGCTACCCAGTGTACCCCCTAAACAACGGCGCCGCCCCAACCCGGAGCAAGCCCCGTCAACCAAATGGCCGCAACCCAATCCCTATACAAAACGTGCCGCCCCTATCGGGGCGGCACGCAAACTTCTTATCAGCTTTTCAGTAACGAGCACGCGACGACCCAAAGCGGGCCGGGAGGGCCGGACTACCTTCCCTCAACGCGACCCTGCGAAGCCGTGAGCGAGGAGGGAAGGTAATCCGGCCCTCCCGGCCCAGCTCACGCTAGCGCCACACGCTAGTAGTTCACCACCTGCTCTTCAAAGTACGCCTTGGGGTGGTTACACACCGGGCACACCTCGGGCGCCTCGGCACCAACGTGCAGGTGCCCACAGTTCAGGCACTTCCACACCTTCACGCCCTCGCGCTCAAACACCTCGCCCGACTCGATGCGCTCGACGAGTTTGTTGTAGCGCTCCTCGTGGGCCTTCTCGACGGCGGCGACACCGCGGAACTTCTCGGCGATCTCGACAAAGCCCTCCTCCTCGGCGGTCTTGGCAAACTCGTCGTACATCGTGGTCCACTCGTAGTTCTCGCCCGCAGCGGCATCACGCAAGTTGTCCAAGGTATCGGGGACGGCGCCATCGTGCAGATACTTAAACCACAGTTTGGCGTGCTCGGACTCGTTGCCGGCCGTCTCGGCAAAGATGTTCGAGATCTGAACGTAGCCGTCCTTCTTGGCCTTGGAGGCATAGTAGCGATACTTGGTGTGTGCCTGGGACTCACCGGCAAAAGCGGTCTCGAGGTTCTTCTTGGTTTGGGAGCTCTCAAAATCCATAGGTGTACTTCCCTTCAACGCATGCCGCCCGTAGGCTTCGAGCGGCCTTGTCTTTAGGATGCCCTCATGCCGGAAATCTAAACCTTACAATCCTGTTCTTCAGATTTGCACAGGCTAGATGCTCAGCCAGCGATCGCCCTCGGCTCGGCAAAAGCCCTCACGCTCCAGATCGGCAAGAATACTTGCGACCAGCTCGCGCTCGACCGAATCTCGGCCGGCTGCCGTCTCCATCTCGTTAACGCCTGCAACAGCTTCATCAACCGTAATCCCCGCCGGCTGGCCATCGCGCGCTGCCAGCAACATACGCACGATATGCGCGCGCTTTTGGCGACGCGAGCCCTCAAACTTGGACTGACGACTATAGCCCGCCGAGCGCCTGGACGGATTGGGCAACGTCTTTTTTAGATATGCACCGTAATCTAGCAACGCGTAATACCACGCGCGTGGCGTGTCGGCATCGTCTTGAGGCGCGGCAAAGGGCGCAATCTCGTCCGCCGACGCACCGGGAGCCGCCGGACAAGCAGCCTGGATCAGCGGCACCAGCTCGCGATCGGGAACAGCCGGTACATCGGGAAAGAAATGATGCAAAAAGACCGTGCGCACGTTGGTCTCCAGATACACACCTGGAAGATCAAACGCAAACGACCGGATACCCTGCGCCGTTGCCGGGCCAATACCAGGCAGGGCGACCAGGTCACGCGTCTCGCGCGGAAACTCCCCGCCCCAATCCTCTACGACCCGTTGAGCGGCCCCATGAAGCGCCAGAGCGCGTCGGTTGTAGCCCATGCCCTGCCAAGCGTCCAAAACATCGGAAGGCGCGGCCTGGGCAAGCGCCTGCACAGTCGGAAAACGATCGAGCCACACCGGCATGCGCGCCTCCACACGTGGCACCTGCGTTTGCTGCAGCATGACCTCAGAAAGCCAAATGATGTACGGATCGCGTGTGCGGCGCCACGGAAGGTCGCGATAACGCAGGACCCCTTCCGAACGAATCATCGAACGAAAGGGGTCCTGGATCATGGCTATGCTCCTTATGCGGCGCTATTCCTCCCGGTAAGCGCACGCGCAGATGGCGTACTCGGGAAACGCTTCGCGGTCGGCGAACTTGGGATCGACGGCCGGGAACTGGCGGTGAGCGACGATGTCGCCGAGCGAAACGGAATCGAGGTAGTCGCGCATCAACGCCTGAGCTCCGGCCCACAGGGGATGATAGCAGCACGCGCCCATGCGCGCACAGTCACCATCGGGCGCGGTGCAATCGTTCATAACCATAGGACCCTGAACGGCCTCGACGACCTGGCGGATAGTGACGTCGTCCGGACTGACCTTGAGACGCATGCCACCGTGGACGCCACGCAGGCTCTCCACAATACCGGCCTGGACCAAACCGTGCTGAATCGAGCGGGCAAACGAATACGGGACATTGGCCTCTTCGGCAGCGGTGCGAACAGAAAGCAAACGCTCCGGATCCTCGGCAAGCATCGCCAGCATGCGAAGGGCGTAATCAGTCTTCCTCGATATGTCCATTTTTCCCCTTTCAAGGAATACGAACAGCTCGAACGAGCTCCGGGGCCGAGCTTGTGTCGAGACGCTAAATGACCGCCAGGACATCCAAATGGTAAATCGGATATCCACTGAGTGCCGCGCTTGGAGCGAAATGCATCAAATGCGGCGCACAGTGCAATTTAGTATAACCTAACCCCCTGTCTCGTTGAACAGGTGTTGCGCAACAAAGCTGTTGTTCAGACAGATATACTTATTAGATTTTACTTGCGTTCCCGAAGGCGCGGGGATTCTGGGCGAAGATGCACCAGGGCGATCGTTCTATCGAAACAAAGTGCATCAAACGCAAAAAGCCACGTCCGAAGACGTGGCTTTAATTGCGTTGGCGGGAAGTACGGGGCTCGAACCCGCGACCTCCGACGTGACAGGCCGGCGCTCTAACCAAACTGAGCTAACTCCCCAGGCAG
>DBEYTJ010000091.1:0-6899 GCA_048181065.1 Collinsella sp. | reverse complement strand
CTAATGATTTTGCACTTATCGCACATCTTCTTGACCGAAGGACGTACCTTCATCGTTCTTCCTTTCGGTAGCGCTCAAACTACTTCCCTACTATCTACTCGCCCAGCCGCAGGCGTTTAAAACTATGGCTGGTCTTCACACGCAAACCGACCGTAGGTTGAGCTAAGCCTGCAGTCGGAAAAGAGCGTGTATGTGTGTCGCTATTTATAGCGATAGGTGATGCGACCGCGGGTCAGGTCGTACGGGGAAAGCTCCACGACAACCCTGTCACCGGGGAGAATGCGGATGTAATTCATTCGGATCTTGCCAGAAATGTTGCACAGAACCGAATGACCGTTCTCGAGCTCAACCTTAAACATGGCGTTGGGCAGCGGCTCCTTTACCGTACCCTCGAGCTCAATTGCGTCTTCCTTCTTCACAAGCAATCATCTTTCTCTAGAAAACGACAGCGATTGAGTATTCTACAATACGCGTGCACGTATCGTAATATCTTCGTAATGGCTCCACAACTAAGTGAAACTTGTTACTTTGAAATGTAAATGCCGACGAATTTGAACGCGGCCTCTACATCTCGCCTCCTTGCAAGGAGCACCAAGCGCCTTGCGCGTCGGTGGTGAGAATCACCGGGCCGTCATCGGTGATGGCGACGGTGTTCTCGTAGTGCGCGGCGGGCAGGTGGTCGTTGGTCGTAACGATCCAACCATCGGAGCCCGTACTCACATGATTGGATCCCATCGTGACCATCGGCTCGATGGCAATGACCATACCGGCCTGGAGACGAACGCCCCTCCCCTTCTTTCCGTAATTCGGAACGTTGGGGTCCTCGTGCATCACATGGCCAATACCGTGCCCCACATAATCGCGAAGCACGCCATAGCCGTGAGACTCGGCGAGGGATTGGACGGCATAACCAATGTCCCCAATATGGTTACCGGGAACAGCCTGCTCGATTGCAGCCTTAAGGCAATCGCGCGTAACCTCGCACAGGGCCTTGGCCTCGGGCGTGGGGGTACCGACGAAAAACGTCCAAGCGTTATCGCCGACCCAACCGTCGACAACGGCTCCCGTATCGATGGAGATGATATCGCCATCGCGCAGGATCATGTCGGGATTGGGAATACCGTGGACCACAGCATCGTTAATCGATGCACAAATGGTACCGGGGAACCCGCCGTAACCCTTAAAGGCCGGGATGCCGCCATGCATGCGGATAATCTGCTCCGCAAGCTGATCAAGCTCAAAAGTCGAAACGCCGGGGCGCACCATGGCTCCAACGTGGCGGAGCGCCATCTTAGATAGCGCTCCTGCCTTCTTCATCTGCTCGATTTGCGTTGCAGACTTAATCTTGATCATAGACCGAGAGCCTCTTTGACATCCCCGTACACGGTCTCGCGAGGCTGGTCACCGTTGACCGACTTGAGCAGACCCTGGCCACGATAGTAGTCGACGAGCGGGCTCGTGGACTTCTCGTAGACGTCGAGACGATTCTTGATGGTCTCGGGCTTGTCATCGTCGCGCTGATACATCTCGCCTGCGCACTTGGGGCAGGTTGCATCGGCAGCGGTGCCGGTGTAACCGCAGGCGCGGCAGGTGCGACGCGAAGACAGACGGTCGATGATGACCTCGGGGGCCACGTCGACCAGAAGGGCGCAGTCGATCTCGCGACCCATGGCGGAGAGCTCGGAATCGAGCGTCACAGCCTGGGCGGTGTTGCGCGGGAAGCCATCGAGGATGAAGCCCTGCTGGGCGTCATCGGCGGCAAGGCGCTCCTTGACAAGGTCGATCACGAGCCGGTCGGGAACGAGCTCGCCAGCGTCCATGTACTTCTTAGCCTGAATACCAAGCTCGGTACCACCCTTGACGGCAGCACGCAGCAGGTCGCCCGTGGAAATGTGAGCGACGCCAAACTCGGCGACGAGCTCCTGCGCGACGGTGCCCTTACCGGCACCCGGAGCTCCGAGCAATACGAGGTTCATGAGCAATCCTCCTCTAGCCTATTTAAAGAATCCATCGTAATCATACATCTTGATCTGGCCTTCGAGCTTATCGACCGTGTCGAGCACGACGCCGACCATGATGAGGATGGACGTGCCGCCAAATGCCTGAATCAGATGGTTACCCGTGAAGGAGAAGATGATCGAAGGCACGATGGCGATGAGCGCCAAAAAGACAGCGCTGGGAAGCGTAATCTTGTTGAGCGCGTTCTTGATGTAGGCCGCGGTAGCCCTGCCCGGACGGACGCCCGGAATAAAGCCACCCTGCTTCTTAAGGTTGTCGGCCGTGTCATCGGGGTTGAACACCATGGAGGTGTAGAAGTACGCGAAGAACACGATGAGGACAACGTTAAGCACCCAGTTGAGCCAACCGGTCGAAAGCGCGGAGGCAACTGCCTGAATCCAGCCGATGCCGGGGAAGAACACGGCAATCTGGGCCGGGAAGTACAGCAGCGCCGAAGCGAAGATGATCGGCACGACGCCCGCGGTGTTGACCTTGATGGGCAGGTAGGTGGTCTGGCCACCCATCATGCGACGGCCCACGACGCGCTTGGCGTAAGAGACCGGAATGCGGCGCTGGCCGCGCTCAAGGAAAACAATCAGCGGGATGACCAGCAGGATGATGGCGCAGATAATCACCATGGTGATGATGCCACCGGCGTTACCCTCAGTGCTGGAGAAAATCGCCTGCGGAAGACCGGCCATGATGTTCGCGAAGATGATCAGCGACATGCCATTGCCGATACCGCGCTGGGTGATGAGCTCACCAATCCACATGATAAGCATGGCGCCCGCGGTGAGCGTGCCGACGATCATGAGGTCGAAGATGATCTCGGGAGCGCCGGCGCCATTAAAGCTGATGCCGAAGCTCTTAAAGAGGAAGAGGTAACCCACGGAGTTGAGGATTGCCAGAGCCAAGGTGAGGTAACGCGAATACTGCGTAATCTTGGTCTGACCGACCTCGCCCTCGCGGGCAAGCTCATGCAGGGAAGGCACGACGGCCTGGAGCATCTGGAGGATAATCGAGCTCGTGATGTACGGCATGATGCCCAAAGAGAACACCGAGACATAGCTCAACGCGCCACCAGAGAAAAGATTCAGGAGGGCCATAGCACCTGCGGCGACCGAGTTGCTCCCGGTCGAGAAAAGGCCCAGCATCCCCTGGAAGGGAATGCCGGGCACAGGAACGTGCGCACCAATGCGGTACACGACGAGCATAGCTATGGTAAAAAGAATCTTTTCGCGCAGTTCTTTAATGCGGAAAGCATTCTTAAGACCATTTAGCACGGCAGCTCGACCTTTCCGCCGGCGGCCTCGATCTTGGCCTGCGCAGAAGCGCTGACCTTGTCGACCTTGACCGTGAACTTCTTGGTGAGCTCACCATTACCGAGCACCTTGACGGGCTCGAACTCGCTCTTGGTGATGCGAGCGGCCTTAAGAGCAGCACCGTCGATCACAGCGCCGTCCTCGAACTTACGCTCGAGACGCTCGACGTTGACAGCGGTGTACTCGATACGACGGGGGTTGCGGAAGCCCGGAAGCTTGGGCAGGCGCATAGCCAGCGGAGTCTGGCCACCCTCGAAGCCGGCACCCTTGGTGCCACCAGAGCGGGAACCCTGGCCCTTCTGACCGCGGCCAGAAGTGGTGCCGTGACCCGAAGAATTGCCACGGCCGACGCGCTTGCGGTTCTTGGTGGAACCGGGCGCGGGAGTAAGATCGTGAAGCTGCATTTGCTACTCCTCTACAATCTCGACAAGGTGCTTGACCTTGAAGATCATGCCGCGGACGGACTCGTTGTCAGCAATCTCGCGAACCTCGCGGATCCTGTGGAGACCGAGGGCACGGACAGTACGGACCTGGTCCTGCTTGCAACCGTTGGTGCTGCGGACCTGCTTGATCTTGATGGTGTCAGCCATGCTTAGTTCTCCTTACCGACGAACATCTCGGAGACCGTCAGGCCACGGCGAGCCGCGACGTCCTCAGGGCTGGAGAGCTCCTTGAGGCCCTCGACGGCAGCCTTGATGATGTTAAGGCCGTTGTCGGTACCGAGGGACTTGGACAGGACGTTCTTGATGCCAGCAAGCTCGAAGAGGGGACGCACAGCGCCGCCGGCGATAACGCCGGTACCCTCGACAGCGGGCTTGATGATGATGCGGCCGGCACCAAAGTGACCGAGAACCTCGTGCGGGATGGTGCCCTGATCGGTCACCGGCACGTGGAACATGTTCTTCTTGGCATCGAGAGATGCCTTGGAGATGGCCATGGGCACCTCAGCGGACTTGCCCATGCCAACGCCGACGTTACCCTTGCCGTCGCCAACGACGACGAGAGCGACGAGGCTCATGCGACGACCACCCTTGACGGTCTTCGACACGCGGTTGATGTAAACGACGCGCTCCTCGAACTCGGAGGCCTCGCGCTGCTGCTTCTGATTACGAGCCATGTGCTACATACCTCCTAGAACTCGAGACCGGCGGCACGAGCACCGTCGGCGAGGGCCTTGACGCGGCCATGGTAGATACGGCCACCACGATCGAAGGCGACCTTGGTGATGCCGGCCTCGATGGCGCGCTTGCCAACGAGCTGACCGACCTTCTCCGCAGCCTCCTTGTTCGAGGTGTGGGTGCCCTTAAACTCGGCCTCGAGGGTCGAGGCGGAGACGAGCGTCAGGCTGGAGCCCTTGCTGTCGTCGATGATCTGGGCATAGATGTTGGCGTTAGTACGGGTCACGCGAAGACGCGGACGCTCGGCGGTACCCGAGACCTTGCCGCGAACACGACGCTGACGACGCTTGAGGCCTTCCAGCTTCGCCTTATGCTTGTTCATACGTAAACTCCTAAAAAGGTTGATCTTGCCAGCACCTGACGGGGTGCTGGTCTTATGCGAGTGAGTCGGTTACGACTACTTGGCGGCCTTACCCAGCTTGCGGCGGATGTGCTCGCCAACGTAGTGGATACCCTTGCCCTTGTAAGGCTCGGGAGGACGATGGCCGCGGATCTCAGCGGCGATCTGACCGACCTGCTGCTTGTTGATACCCTTGACGTTCACGTGGGTGTTGTCGGGAACCTCGAAGGTGATGCCCTCGGGAGCCTCGACGATCACGGGGTGCGAGAAGCCCAGGGAGAACTCGAGGTTCTTGCCCTTCTGCTGCACGCGGTAACCGACGCCGGCGAGCTCGAGCTTCTTCTCGAAGCCCTCGGAAACGCCAACAACCATGTTGTGGATGAGGGCGCGGGTGAGGCCGTGGCGGGCACGGGTCTCACGCTCGTCGTCGGGACGGGAAACGGTGAGGACGTTGTCCTCGACGTTGATAGCGAGCTTCTCAAAGACATCGAGCTCGAGCTGGCCCTTGGGGCCCTTGACGACAACGTTGTTGCCGTTGACTGCCACTTCGACTCCGGCGGGAATCTGGACAGGCTTATTACCGATACGAGACACGGTGATCTCCTTTCCTTCTACCTACCGAGCAAATTACCAGACGTAAGCGATGATCTCGCCGCCGACGTTGTGCTTGCGAGCATCGCGGTCGGTCATGACGCCATGGCTGGTGGAAATAATGGCGGTACCAAGGCCACCACGGACGCGGGGCATGTCGGCAACGCCGGTGTACTTACGCAGGCCCGGCTTGGAAATGCGGCGGATGCCGTTGATGACCTTAGCCTTCTTGGGACCATACTTAAGCGTGATGTGCAGAGTCTTCTGGGGAACGGTGTCCTCGACATCGTAGCCCTCGATGTAGCCCTCCTCGTGCAGAACACGAGCGATCTCGACGAGCTTCTTGCTGCTCGGCATGGAGACCGTGGCCTTGTTCACAGAGTTAGCGTTACGGATGCGCGTAAGCATATCTGCGATCGGGTCTGTAAGGTTCATACAGATTCTCCTTCGTTCTTGATGAACACGTGCTCTTGGTTCTTCGCCGCCCTTAACGGCAAAGCCTAACTAGCGCGTTTTCCCTGTTCCAAACGGATGCTTGAAACGCTGGTAGTGACTTACCAGCTGGCCTTCTTAACGCCGGGAAGCTCGCCCTTGAGTGCAAGCTCGCGGAAGCAGACACGGCACAGGCCGAACTTGCGGTACACAGAGTGCGGACGGCCGCAGCGCTGGCAGCGCGTGTACTCACGAGTAGAGAACTTCTGCTTGCGATTGCACTTGACGATCATCGATGTCTTAGCCACTTATATCCTCCTCACATAGAGTATTGTTCGCCCCAAGCGCCGCCCCCTTGTGGGAACGGCGCTTATAGGGCAGGTGAACCTATTTCTTGAACGGGAAACCGAAGGCGTCCAGAAGGGCCTTGGCCTCCTCATCGGTATTGGCGGTGGTCACGAAAGTGATGTCCATACCACGCTGGTGATCGACGGAATCGAAGTCGATCTCGGGGAAGATGAGCTGCTCGGTGACGCCCATGGAGAAGTTACCACGGCCGTCGAAGCTCTTAGCGGAGATGCCGCGGAAGTCGCGGATACGGGGGATCGCGACGGAGGTCAGACGATCGAAGAACTCCCACATACGGTCGCCACGCAGGGTAACCTTGCAGCCGATCGGCATACCAGCGCGCAGGCGGAAGGTAGCGATGGACTTGCGGGCACGGGTGATCATCGGCTGCTGGCCGGTGATAGCGCGCAGGTCGCGCACGGCACCGTCGATGGCCTTGGAATCGGTAGCGGCCTCGCCGACACCCATGTTCACGACAATCTTCTCAAACTTGGGGATCATCATGACGTTCTCGTACTGGAACTTGTCCTGAAGCTGCTGCTTGACCTCGTTGTTGTACTTGGTCTTCAGACGCGGCACATACTTCTCTTCTGCCATTGTTCACTCCTTCTTGGGGTTTTAAGCACGGGGCGTGGCCACGATGGGTTGTCCTCGTGCCTCCTGGCTGCATCCGCGCCGCTCATGGCATTT
>DBEYTJ010000090.1:0-11740 GCA_048181065.1 Collinsella sp. | reverse complement strand
GATGCAGTTCGACTCTTATGAGCCCGCGCCCAAGTCCATCGTGGACGAGGTCATGAGCAAGAACGCCTAAGTTCGAGCTCCCTGTTACGTAATCCGCGAGAACATCTCTCGCACTCTTTGGAGGTTTAAGTTGGCTACCCAGAAGATCCGCATTCGCCTCAAGGGCTATGATCACGAGGTCGTCGATCAGTCCGCGAAGCTCATCGTTGAGACCGCTCAGAAGACCGGCGCTCGCGTTTCCGGTCCTGTCCCCCTGCCCACCGAGCGCAACCTGTACACGGTTATCCGCTCGCCGCACGTGAACAAGGACTCCCGTGAGCAGTTCGAGATGCGCACTCACAAGCGCCTCATCGACATCCTCGACCCCACCTCGGGCACCGTTGATTCGCTCATGCGTCTCGACCTCCCCGCTGGCGTCGACATCGACATCAAGCTCTAAGCGATATCGCTCATAGCTTATAGAGCCCCGCTGCCATTTTGGTAGCGGGGCTCTTTTGTTTTGAATAATGGTTTGGACTGCTGGGTAATGCTGCCGAATGGGTGGCTGCGGCGCCCTATTCGCTTAAGGGACGCAGAGATGCCTCCTCAAAATGGAAGGATCGTAAGCCGCCTTCCGTTTCGATACACGTGCGACCAAAGGCATCGACGGTTTTAAAGATGCCTCGCGCCAGTTCCTCTCCAGCGGGGGAGCGGGCGATAACGTGCTTCCCAATCCAATTGAGGTGAGCGACATATTCGCCGTGGATGGGCGCGAGCGGTCCGGCGTTTTCTTCCATGGCGTTGAGCAGATCTGCCCACGCGTCCACAGCGTTGACGACCGCGTGATAGACCTCCTTGAGTAACACATCGACGGCGGGAACGTTCTCGTTGAGATCCGAGAGGCCGATTGCCGGCAGTCCGCCATCGGGCACCTCTTGGGGCGTGTAGTTTACGTTAACGCCAATGCCGCAGACGGCGAAAGGTTTGCCTTCGTTATCGCGTGCGGCCTCGACCAGAATGCCGCCGAGCTTGCGTCCTCGCGCGACTAGATCGTTGGGCCACTTGAGGGCTATTTCGCTTGCGAGGCCTTGCTTTTCGAGCGCCTCGAGCACTGCTAGGCCGCTGACGGCGGCAAGACCAGAGCACTTTGCAGGATTAACGCATGGACGCAGGACAATCGAAAGCAATAGGTTGCCTGCGGTTGAATCCCACTTGTGGCCGCGCCTGCCGCGTCCTGCTGTCTGGGCTCGGGCGGCAAGTCCTGTGCCATGCGGCGCTCCCTGTTTTCCTGCTTCGAGCAGGTCATCGTTGGTCGATCCGGTTACGTCGACTATCGTTAATTTGGCATCCATAACGGCTGCTACCTCCTTGATGAATAAGTGAATAACGCAATGGTGTCGAGAGTCAGACACAATGTGAAGCCTTTGTCGCATTTGGACAATTTAATGTTAACACATCAACAATGACTGAAATGCGCTATCCTCTCTTGGTCGATGTAAACACGTCAACAACTCAAAGGAGGTTAGTGATGGGTTTCACGATTCTTGGAACAGGCTCGGCGCTTCCTAAGCGCAGCGTTTCCAATGACGAGCTGTCCGGGTTCCTGGACACCTCGGATGAGTGGATTTTTACCCGCACAGGTATCAAGAGCCGCCACGTCTGCACCACCGAGTCACTTGACGACCTTGCCGTAGCGGCGAGCGAGCGGGCACTCCAGGTGTCCGGAATCGACGCGAGCCAGCTGGATTTGATCGTCTGCTCGACGACGACGGGCGATCACCTCGTTCCTGCCGAAGCGTGCGCCGTTGCTGAGCGCCTGGGTGCCACATGTCCTGCCTTCGACGTTTCGGCGGCTTGTGCCGGCTTCGTATTTGCGCTCGATGTCGCCGAGGGTTATATCGCCCGCGGTCGCGCCAAGCACGTGCTGGTCGTTGCCGCCGAGCAGATGACGCGCGCGCTCGATTGGACCGACCGTGCCACGTGCGTGCTCTTTGGCGATGGCGCGGGTGCTGCGGTCATAGGGGCTGGGGGAGACAACCCTCTTGCCGTTGAGCTTTCGACAGCGCCCGACGTCGAGACGTTGCGCGTTCCCGGTCTGGTCGGCACCTCGCCGTTTAAGGACTCCGCAGATAGCGCGAGTGTGCTGTCCATGAATGGTCGCCGCGTGTTCAAGTTCGGCGTCAACGCCATCTGCGACACGGTCCATAAGCTTGCGAGCGATGCGGGCATTTCGGTCGAAGACATCGATCATTTTGTATTCCATCAGGCTAACGAACGAATCCTGAGTCAGGCGGTCAAGCGTCTCGGCGTGCCAGACGAGCGCGTGGTTCGAACGCTACGCGAGACCGGCAACATTTCGAGCGCCTGCATTCCCTTTGCGCTTGACCGGCTGGCACGTACCGACGCACTGAATGAGGACGACACCATCGCCCTCGTTGGATTTGGCGCCGGCCTGGATATAGGTGGCTATCTGCTTCGTTGGAAGTAGTCGCACATAGGAAATAAAAACGCCCCCAGGGCACAAACAAAGGAGAACTACCATGGCAGATCAGAAGACCTTCGAGCGCGTTTGCGACGTTATCCGCGAGACCGCTGGCCTTGACGACGTCGAGATGAAGCCCGAGTCCACGCTCGAGGAGATTGGCCTCGACAGCCTGGGCACCGTCGAGATCCTCGTCGCCGTCGAGGACGAGTTTGGCATTGAACTCGATACCGAGGAGAACCCCAAGACGGTTGGCGAGTTCGCCGATACGGTCGAGGCGGCATTGGAGAAGTAGAGATGCTCAAGACTCCTCTCTGCGAGCTGCTCGGCATCGAAAAGCCCGTGTTCCAGGGCGGCATGGCCTGGATTGCCGATGCTTCGCTTGCCTCGGCCGTGTCCGAGGCCGGCGGGTTGGGAATCATCGCGGCCATGAATGCCGACGCCAACTGGCTGCGCGATCAGATTCACGAGCTGCGCACCAAGACGGATAAGCCTTTTGGCGTGAACGTCATGCTTATGAGCCCGTTTGCCGACGAGGTCGCACAGGTTGTGATTGATGAGCGGGTGCCCGTTGTGGTGACCGGCGCCGGCAATCCCACCAAGTACATGAAGGCCTGGAACGATGCGGGCATCAAGGTCATCCCGGTTGTTGCCTCGGTGGCGCTGGCGCGTCTCGTGGCGCGTCGCGGGGCCACCGCCGTGGTTGCCGAAGGCACCGAATCGGGTGGACATATTGGCGAGACGTCGACGATGGCGCTCGTTCCGCAGGTTGTCGACGCGGTCGATATCCCCGTTGTGGCAGCCGGCGGTATCGCGGATGGCCGCGGGGTGGCGGCCGCCTTTATGCTTGGCGCCGCTGGCGTCCAAGTGGGCACGCGTTTTCTCGTTGCCGATGAGTGTACCGTCTCCGAGCAATACAAAGAGCTGGTGCTCAAGGCGGGAGACACCTCGACGCGCGCGACTGGCCGTTCGACGGGACATCCGGTGCGTGCGCTCAAGAGCCCCTTCACCAATGCCTACGCCAAAAGTGAGGCGGCGGGCGCAAGCGCCGAGGAGCTTGGGGCCATAGGCACAGGTGCGCTTCGCAAGGCCGCCAAGGACGGTAATTACGAAGAGGGTTCGTATTTGTGCGGACAGATTGCTGGCATGGTCAACGAACGCCAGAGCGCACGCGAAATCGTAGACGATCTGGTCGAGGGTGCCGAGCGCGTCCTGAAGGGTGCGTGCGCATGGGTAGCGTAGCGTTTTTGTTTGCCGGCCAGGGCGCCCAGCACCCCGCGATGGGCGTCGACCTCATCGAGGCATCACCGGCGGCCGCCGAGGTGTTCGCCATTGCCGATGAGGTACGCCCGGGGACCAGCGAGCAGTGCCGGAGCGCCTCCAAGGAGGAGCTCTCGCAGACCGAGAACACGCAGCCGTGCGTGTTCGTTCACGACCTGGCAGCGGCTACCGCCCTGCGCGAGCGCGGCGTGGTGCCTGCCGCCTGTGCGGGATTCTCGCTGGGCGAGGTCGCCGCGCTCACCTTTGCGGGGGCATTCGATACGCGAGCGGGCTTTGAGCTCGTGTGCGAGCGCGCGGCGCTGATGGCCACGGCTGCCGAGCGCCATCCGGGCGGCATGCGCGCCGTCATCAAACTCGATGCGGCGCAGGTCGAGGGCTTGGCAAAACAGGCCGGCGAGGACTGCTGGCCGGTCAACTACAACAGTCCGCAGCAGACGGTTGTGGCCGGAGCGCCCGATGCGTTGCAGGCCCTCGACGTCCTGGTAAAAGAGACTGGCGGTCGCGCCATGAAGGTCGCGGTGTCGGGTGCATTCCATAGCCCCTATATGGCCGAGGCGACTGAGGGGCTGGCGAGGTATATCCAAGCCGGTCACGCGCCGTCCCCGTTGCTCATTCCTGTTATGGCAAACATGACGGCGGCGCCCTATCCGGCCGACCCGCAGGCGGCATCGGATGTCTTGGCCAACCAGGTGAGTCATGCCGTGCACTGGGTCGACACGCTGCATGCTCTGCAGGATCAAGGCATCGACACGTTTATTGAGGTCGGCCCCGGCAAAACGCTGTCCAGCCTGGTCAAGCGTACGTTGAGCGACGTTCGTGTGTATTCGTGCGAAACGGCCGAGCAGGTCGCAGCTATTGCCGACGAGCTCGCATAGTTCACAGGGCTGTAACCCGAAAGGAATGACATGGGCAACTTGAACAACGGCGCGCTCGAGCGCAACGACTCACGTCGCGTGGCGCTTGTCACGGGCGGCTCGCGCGGCATCGGTCGCGCTTGTGCCGTGGGCCTGGCGGAGGACGGCTTTGATATCGCCGTCGTCTATGCCGGTAGCGCAGATGCGGCGCGCGAGACGTGCGAAGCCTGTGAGGCGGCTGGCGCCAC
Source organism: Collinsella sp. (assembly GCA_048181065.1). GTDB lineage: Bacteria > Actinomycetota > Coriobacteriia > Coriobacteriales > Coriobacteriaceae > Collinsella. The sequence continues at coordinate 6,896 of DBEYTJ010000090.1, read as the reverse complement.
GGCGCGCGCATATCAATGTGACGTGGCCGACCCCGCTGCCGTCAACGCGTGCGTGGAAGCGGTCCTCAACGACTTTGGCTCCATTTGGGCGCTCGTCAACAACGCTGGCATCACCCGCGATGGCCTACTCATGCGCATGGGCGATGACGCCTTCGATCGCGTGCTCGATGTCAATCTTAAAGGAACGTTTAACACGACGCGCGCGCTCACCAAGACCTTTATGCGCCAGCGCGGCGGTTGCGTCATCAACATGAGCTCGGTTGTGGGCCTGATGGGCAATGCCGGGCAGGCCAACTACGCTGCCTCCAAGGCGGGCGTCATCGGTCTGACCAAGGCGGTGGCGCGCGAGCTTGCGCCACGCGGCGTACGAGTGAACGCGGTTGCCCCCGGGTTTGTCGAGACCGATATGACGGCAAAGCTATCGGATAAGGTGCGCGCGGCGTGCGAGGAGCAGATTCCCCTGAGGCGCATGGCGCGCCCCGAGGAAGTGGCCGGCGTGGTGCGCTTTTTGGCGAGTGATGCCGCCGCTTACATTACGGGCGAAGTCATACGCGTCGACGGCGGAATGGCGATGTAGAAACCAGGGCCGAACAACGGCTTGAATGAGGAGACCATGATGGAACAGAGAGTTGCAATCACCGGTATCGGTGCCGTATCGCCGCTCGGTAACACGGCGCTTGCTACCTGGGCGGCCATGTGCGCCGGCACGTGCGGCATCGGCCCGATCACGCACTTCGATACCGATGCGTTTGCCGTTAAGGTGGCGGCCGAGGTCAAGGGTTTTGACGGCAACGAGTACTTTGGTAAGCGTGACGCCAAGCACCTGGACCCCTGCGTTCAGTTTGCCCTGGCAGCGTCGGACGAGGCCATGCACGATGCGGGCTTTGATGTCGAGGGCGCCATCGATCGCGAGCGCCTGGGCGTCTACGTGGGTTCGGGCGTGGGCGGCATGCAGACACTCGTCGACAACGTCCACACGATTGCCGACCGTGGGCCCCGTCGCGCATCGCCCTATATGATCGCGATGATGATCCCCAATATGGCTTCGGGCAATATCGCAATCCGCCATAAGGCAAAGGGCCCGACCTTGCCCGTGGTGACCGCCTGCGCGACCTCGGCCCATGCCGTGGGCGAGGCGTTCCGCGCCATCAAGCATGGCTATGCCGATGCGATTCTCGCCGGCGGTGCCGAGGCCGCAATCATCCCCGATGCCGTTGCGGGCTTTACATCCTGTCGTGCTCTCACCACTAATCCTGACCCGTCGACGGCTTGCCGCCCGTTCGATGCAGACCGCGACGGCTTTGTGATGGGCGAGGGCGCCTGCGTGCTGGTTCTCGAGAGCATGGAGCATGCGCAGGCGCGCGGTGCGCACATTTATGCCGAGGTCGTGGGCTACGGCAACACCGATGATGCCTATCACATTACGAGCCCCGATCCCGAGGCTGCCGGCATTGCCCGCGCGATATCGCTGGCGGTTGCCGAGGGCGACGTTAAGCCTTCCGAGGGCCTCTACATCAACGCTCACGGCACCTCGACCAAGCTCAACGATTCGTCCGAGACGGCGAGCATTAAGCGTGCGCTCGGCGAGGACGCGGCACGAGCCGCGCACGTCTCGTCGACCAAGTCGATGACCGGCCATATGATCGGTGCCACGGGTGCCATCGAGGTCATGGCCTGTGCCATGGCGCTCGAGCAGGGCGTGGTGCCGCCGACCATTAACTACCACACACCCGATCCCGCCTGCGATCTTGACTACACGCCCAATCGCGCGGTTCGCGCCGACCTTACCTGGGCGCTTTCGACCAACCTGGGCTTTGGCGGGCACAATGCCGCCATCGCGCTGCGTAGATATGCAAGGAGCTAGAGCATGGATTCCAAAAGACTTGCCGAGATAGCCGATGTTATGGAGGACCGCGGCCTCACGCGCGTGCGCGTTGAGGAGCCCGATGGCACCGCGGTCGAGCTCGAGCGCGCGAGCGCCGCACAGCCGGTTGCCGTGCCCATGCCTATGCCGGGTGCCGTGACTGCTCCGGCGGTGGCTCCTGTCGCCATGCCTGCTGCCGCACCGGAGCCCGCCGCGCAGGCGCCTGTCGCCGCACCGGAGCCCAAGGGCACCGAGGTGACCGCTCCCATGGTCGGCGTTTTCTATGCTGCCCCGGCGCCGGGCGACGAGCCGTTTGTGCACGTAGGCTCCAAGGTCAAGGCCGGTGAGACCCTCTGCATCATCGAGGCCATGAAGGTTCTCAACGAGGTGACGGCCGAGGCAGACGGCGAGGTGCTCGAGATCTGCGTGGCCGACGGCGACCTCGTGGAGTTTGGCAGCTGCCTCATGAGGATCGGATAGGTGATATCCATGAACAAAGAAGAGCTCAAGAAGCTGTTGCCGCATCGTGAGCCGATGCTTTTGCTCGACGAAGCCGAGCTAGTGGGCGACGAGGCCCACGGCAAGATCACGATTACGGGCGACGAGTACTTTTTGCAGGGGCATTTTCCGGGAAACCCGGTCGTCCCCGGCGTGATCCAGTGCGAGATGCTCGCCCAGAACTGCTGCGTGCTGCTGATGGGCGATGAGGAGGCGCGCGGCGCGACGCCGTTCTACACGAGTCTGGACAAGGTGCGCTTTAAGCGTCCGGTGCGCCCGGGCGACACGGTGGATCTGGTGTGCTCCATCACGCGTGCGCGCGGGCCGTTCCGCTTTGCGACGGGTACTGCGAGCGTCAACGGTGAGGTTTGCTGCCGCGCCGATATGTCTTTTGCACTCATGCACGAAAGTTAAGGAAGGCTTCATGTTCGACAAAGTGCTCATCGCCAACCGCGGCGAAGTCGCGGTCCGTGTTATCCGCGCGTGCCGCGATATGGGCATCAAGACCGTCGCCGTCTACTCCACGGCCGATGCGGACGCGCTGCACGTGCAGCTTGCCGACGAGGCATATTGCATCGGCGGCCCGCGTCTTGCCGAGAGCTACCTCAACGACGATGCTGTGCTCACCTGTGCCGTGAAGTCGGGGGCTAAGGCAATTCATCCCGGCTATGGCTTCTTTTCCGAGAAGGCGAGCTTCGTGCGCGACTGCGTCAAGTATGGCCTGGCGTTCGTCGGTCCTTCGGCCGAGGTGATCGACAGCATGGGCGACAAGGACGCCGCACGTCGAACGGCTGCCGCGGCGGGCGTGCCCATCGTGCCGGGTTGCGATTTGCTCAAAAGTCCCGAGGAGGCAACGGTCGAGGCCGAGCGCATTGGCTGTCCCGTGCTCATCAAGGCGCGTGCAGGTGGCGGCGGTCGCGGCATTCGCAAGGTCGAGCGCGTGGAAGATGCGGCAAAGGCGTTCATCGAGGCGCGTGCCGAGGGCGAGGCCGTTTTTGGCGACGGCGAGTGCTACATGGAGAAGTTTGTCGCGCCGGCGCACCACGTTGAGGTGCAGATTATGGCCGATAAGCAGGGCCATGTGTTTTCGCTCGGCGAGCGCGAGTGCTCGGTGCAACGTCGCAACCAAAAGCTGATCGAGGAGAGCCCCGCGCCGTGCCTCGACGGACACGACGATATTCGTGCCCGTATGCACAAGGCGGCGCGTGACCTGGCTCGTGCCGTTGGCTACGAAGGAGCCGGTACCATCGAGTTCCTGTATTCGGACGATGGCAATTTCTACTTTATGGAAATGAACACGCGCTTGCAGGTGGAGCATCCGGTTACGGAGTTTGTGACCGATACCGACCTGGTCAAGTGGCAGTTGCGCGTGGCAGCCGGCCAGCCTTTGCCCTTTGAGCAGGAGGACATGCCGGTTCGCAACCACGCCATGGAGTGCCGCATCAATGCCGAAACGCCGGACTTTCTGCCGTCATGCGGAACGGTCACTGCGTTGCGTGTGCCGGGTGGTCCGCGCGTGCGCTGGGATTCCGCCATGTTTACCGGGGCCGCCGTTCCGCCGTACTACGACTCCATGCTCGGCAAGCTCATCGTGTGCGCGCCCACGCGTGACGGTGCCATTCGCAAGATGCGCTCGGCCTTGGGCGAGCTCGTGATTGAGGGCGTGAGCGAAAACAGCGAGCTTCAGCTCGACGTGCTGGCAAACGACGAGTTCTTGTCGGGCATGTATCACACCGATCTGATGGGGCATCTCTATGCTGATGAATAGAAAAGCGAAGACGGTCAACGTCCTCGAGGGGCCGATGACCGAGTCGTGCGCCGAGTTTCCCGCGCGCCACGTGTTTATCAAGTGCCCGGAGTGCCGCCGCGTGATCGATGAGGCACGCCTGCACGACAACCTCGAGGTCTGCCCTCGTTGCGGCAAACACTTTCGCGTGAGCGGTCGCACGCGCATGCGCATGACGGTCGACGAGGGCACGTTTGAGGAATGGGATGCCAATCTGGCGTCGGAGGACTTCCTCTCGTTTCCCGGCTATGCCGATAAGCTCAAGAGCGTGAGCGAGCGTTCGGGCGAGCGCGATGCCGTTGTGTGCGGCAGGGGCAAAATCTGCGGTTGCGATACCGCGCTCTTCTTTATGGACGCTAACTTTATGATGGGCTCGATGGGCTCCGTGGTGGGCGAGAAGATCTGTCGCGCATTTGAGCGTGCGACCGAGCTGGGATTGCCAGTTGTCGGCTTTACCGTTTCGGGCGGTGCGCGCATGCAAGAGGGCGTGACCTCGCTTATGCAGATGGCCAAGATTTCTGCGGCGGTTAGGTGCCACAGCGAGGCGGGCGGCCTGTATATCACGGTGCTCACCGACCCCACGACCGGAGGTGTAACCGCGAGCTTTGCCATGGAGGGTGACATTATCCTGGCCGAGCCCGATGCCCTGACGGCATTTGCCGGCCCGCGCGTGATCGAGCAGAACATGCACAAGCGTCTGCCCAAGGGATTCCAGCGCTCCGAGTTTTTGCTGGAGCACGGCTTTTGCGATGCCGTTGTTCCGCGTGGCGAGATTGCGCTCACGGTAGGCGAGCTGTTGGCGCTGCACGAAGGGCATGCGCCCGGCCTGGGGGCACCGCATGAGATTGTGCATGCGGGTCGCCGCGGCAAAAAGCTGGGACACTTGTTTAAGCGCTCGCCGGCACCAAAAACCGCGCTCGAGATTGTCAAGCAGACCCGCTCGGCAGATCGCGCCACGGCGGGTGAGATGATCTCGCTGGGCCTGGATGGATTTGTGGAGCTGCACGGCGACCGTTACTTTGGCGACGACGCCGCTGTGGTGGCTGGCATTGGCTGGAAAGACGGACGCCCCGTAACGGTCATCGCCATCGAGCGCGGCACCACGACCAAAGAGCGTATACGCCGCAACTTTGGCATGGCACATCCCGAGGGCTACCGTAAAGCGCGTCGCCTTATGCGCCAAGCCGAAAAGTTTGGTCGGCCGGTTCTGTGCCTGGTCGATACTTCGGGCGCGTTTTGCGGCATCGGTGCCGAGGAACGCGGTCAGGGCGAGGCCATCGCCCAGAATCTCATGGAGATGAGCGGCCTTAAGACGCCGATTGTCTCGGTGGTGACAGGCGAGGGCGGCTCTGGTGGCGCGCTGGCGCTGTCCGTGGCCGACCGCATCCTGATGCTCTCGAGCTCGGCCTATTCGGTCGTGAGCCCCGAGGCCTGTGCGTCGATTCTATGGAAGGATACCGAGCGCGCGAATGAGGCCGCCGAGGCGCTTAAGCTCACGGCCCCCGATCTGTTGGCGCTCGGCATCATCGACGGCATTGTTGATGATAGGGGCCTGTCGCATGAGGAGATTGCCGGTGCCGTCATGTCCTCGGCATTTGATGCCTTCGATACGCTTGGGCGGCTCGACGACGCGACCCTCACAAACCTCCGCTACGAAAAGTACCGCGCAATCGGTCAGTATCGCACGATGTGACAAAGGGACTTCCCGCATGTCACATTGAGAAAGGCGTTCCATGTCACAAGTTTCTAACACCTCGTTTACAACGACGGTCTCATCAAACGCCATGGCCGTGGTGGACTATCTGTCCAAAAGCATGATGTCGGCGCTGCCGTTTATTGTCTGCGCGGCGTTGTTCCGCACCGTCGCCGTCATTATGGGCGAAGGCATGCTGGGCCTGTGGTCTGCCGATTCCGAAATCTATCGCCTGTTCTACAGTTGGCTCTATAACGCCGGTTACTACTTTTTGCCCATTTATCTTGGTTGGGCGGCCGCCCGCCAGCTCGGTTGCTCGGAGCAGCTGGGCATGATGCTGGGCGGCGTATTGATTGCGCCCGATCTGCTTAAGCTCGTCGATGCCGCATCGACGACGGGGGCATCGATGACTTCCGTGTATGGCCTGCTTCCCGCGCCGGTCAACGATTACACGACGACTGTTATTCCGATTCTCATCTCAGTACCCGTGCTTTGGCAAGTGGAGTGTTTCTTTCAGCGCGTTATCCCTAAGGCCGTGGCGTTTTCGTTTGTTCCGTTTGCGACCATGCTTGTTATGGTTCCGGTTTCGCTGTGTATTACGGCGCCGGCGGGCAGCTATTTGGGCATGCTGTTGGGCCAGCTTATGTTTATGCTTGGCAATTCCGGTGGCATCGTGTCGCTGCTCACGCTCATGGGGCTTGCCGCGGGTTGGGAGTTCCTTAAGATCGCGGGCGTCAGCAACGTTGTCCTATCGCTTGCTTATGCGCAGTTTATGAGTGTGGGAACGGATTCGTGCATCCTGATCGCCGCGACGATGGCAACGTTTGCCGTTTGGGGCATGCCCTTTGGCGCGTCGCTCCGCGTTGCGGATAAGGACGAGAAGACGCTCATGCTGGGCTATTCAATCTCGGGTGTTCTTGGCGGCGTAAGCGAGCCGGCGCTGTACGGTTGCGGCTTTAAATATGGCAGGTGCCTGACGTGCATGGCCATTGGCGGCGCCGTCGGAGGCCTTGTTGCGGCCGTGGGCCACGTTACGGCCTATACCATCGGCATGA
>DBEYTJ010000089.1:0-14722 GCA_048181065.1 Collinsella sp. | reverse complement strand
CAAGCTTGAGTCCATGGGCCTGAGCCTGAAGGCTTAATGCTTCGCATATTTGAGGAGAAACTAGACCATGCGTCACAACGTTAAGAAGGGCCTGAAGCTCGGCACCGATGCGAGCCACACCAAGGCCATGAAGAAGAGCCTGGCCAAGGCCCTCTTCGAGAACGACCGCATCAAGACCACCGAGACCCGCGCTAAGGCGCTGCGTTCGGTCGTCGATCCGATCATCACCTGGGCCAAGAAGGGCGACCTGCACTCTCGTCGTCTGGCCATCGCCAAGCTCGGCGATAAGCAGCTCGTTGCCGAGATCTTCGACAAGGCTGCCCAGGGCATGTGGCAGGACCGCAACGGCGGTTACACCCGCATCATGAAGCTCGGTAACCGTAAGGGCGACAACGCTCCTATCGTTATCATGGAGCTCGTCACCGAGCCTTGCACGCCTAAGGCCAAGAAGGCTGCTCCGGCCCCCAAGAAGGCCGCTGCTCCCAAGAAGGTCGAGGCCGTCGAGGAGGCTCCTGCTGAGGAGACCGCTGAGTAGACAATCCGTCTGCATAGGCTATATTCGAGGGGTACGTTCGCGTACCCCTCTTTTTTTGTCGCGATACCGTTGATTGTTTGTTGGGAGCGCCCATGACCGCGCCGTCTGATTTTAATTCGATTCCAGAGCTCGATGCCACGCTCGTATTCCGTGTTGCCTATGATGGCTCGTCCTATAGCGGCTTTGCCGAGCAGCCCGGTCAGACGACGGTTGCGGGCGAGCTGCACCGCGCTATCGAGACGCTCCTGCGCCGTCCGATTGACCTGACGTGCGCGGGGCGTACCGATGCCGGCGTGCATGCGGTGGCGCAGTACATCAGCGTGCCCGTAACGGACGCTGAGCTTGCCCTGACGCGCCGTAGGTGGCTGAGGGCTATGGATGCCCTTCTGCCCAAAGATATCGCCATAAACGAGGTCTACAAGGCCCGTAAAGGCTTTTCTGCACGCTTTGATGCGCGTTCCCGTACGTATACGTACCGTATTGCCGATCGTGACGCGCGCCCTGTGCTTTCGCGCGGTGCGGTGTGGTGGCATCGCTACCCCTTGGATGTCGATGCCATGGCTGCCGCGTGCCCTGCGCTCTTGGGCGAACAGGACTTTAAGAGCTTCTGCAAGGTCGCCTCTGCCGTGGGCAAGCCCACGCACCGCTGCGTGATGCGTGCCGAGTTTGGCCACGAGGTCGCTTTTGGCGAGGATATCCTGACGTTTACCATCGAGGGCAACGCATTTTTACATTCGATGGTGCGCACTATTGTGGGCACGCTCGTGGAGATCGGCATGCATCGCCGCGATCCCGAGTGGATGCGCGAGGTCATTGATGCCTGCGACCGTACCGCTGCGGGTCCCACGGCGCCTGCCTGCGGCCTTACGTTTATGGGCGTGGATTACGATCCCGCCGTGCTTGTCGTACTCGACTAGGGGAGTGCTCGGCGCGTCCGTACCTGGCACATACTATGTGTGAGCTGCGCGTGTGCAACATCTGTTCTTGGCGTGCAACATGTTAGGCGGCTCGCTGCTTTTATAGCCCGGGTGTACCATGAACGACGGTTGATTAACAGCTGTCGAGAGGACGGAAAACTTGGTTCGACGTGGTTCGCATCCGCGACTTTCGGTGATCCTTATTGTTGAGGGTTCGCCCAGCTATGCGATGCGCGCACTCGAGAGCGTCCAGAACCAAGACCTCTATGACCTGCAAATTGTCGTGGTTTGTCGCGACGTTGCGCCGGGCGTGCGCCATTCGCTCGAAGTTGCCGCAGGCAGGGATATTCACATCGATTTGATTGACGTCGAGGATTCGGCGCGCGGAGCATGTCTCAAGGCCGGTTTTGCCGCCTCGCGCGGATTGCAGATCGTTGCCATGAACGCCGACGAGTGGTTTGCCCCACAGTCCCTTTCCAAGATGGTCGATGTTGCGTGCGATGCTGCGGCAGACATGGTGATTCCCACGGCATCGCTCGACCGCTACGATGCTCATCGTGAGCGACATTCGCGCGTACTGGATGCCACCTCTCTTGCGATCGATGACCGCGCTTCTTTGGCGGCTGGTCTGTCTCGGATGATTTCCGGCGGCCTGATTGCCCAGACTCCCGGTGTGATGTACAGCCGTTCGCTGTTCGAGACGTGTTTGTCGCGCGACCGTGCGCTTCGCTCGATTGGGTTTATGACATGCGCCCTTTCGCAGGCGCAACGCATATCCGGCTGCGGTGGCGCCTGTTTCCATGCGGTGGCGCCACGGCTTACAGATGCTTTTGACCCCACATTGTTTGCCAAACTTACCGATGACGCCCGGGCACTCGACGAGCTTACTGATTCGCTTGTAGAGGCGAGCGGTGACACGCAGCTAAAGGTTGCGAGCCATATGTTTTACTTCGCCGGGCTGGTCGCCTGCATCGAAAATTTGTGCTTGAGCCCGCATGGGGTTTCTTCAATCGAGCGTTCCGCTCGTATGCGTGATATGCTCGAGGCATCCCGAACTCGTCAGATGGCCGCGGCACTCAAGGATAACCATCGTGGACTCGGCCTGCTGTTTGGACCGATTGCCAGCGCCAAGCCTGCGCGTTGCGTGATGTACACGCATCTGGCCGCTTTTTTTAACCGGACGGGCGTCAAAACTGCTTAAGACGGCTATGTTCGAAATAATCTTGCATGGAATTGTTTCGAAATGCGTTCTTATTCACAAATACCATCAAATAGCGCTAAACTATTCAATCACTGATTGATTGTCTCCGCCATCTATGGAGTGAGGTTTAGTATGGCTAAAAAACGCAATGGGCGCCAGGATGCCATCAGAGATATCGTGCGCAACAAGGATGTTCGCACGCAGCGCGTGCTGGTGGACGAGCTGCGTGCCATGGGGTTTGATTGCACACAGGCAACCGTTTCGCGCGACATTGCCGATATGGGGCTGCGCAAGCTTCCCGAGGGTATCTATGTCCTGGCCGAGGACTTGCATCTGCAGCGTATGGTTTCCGAACTGGTAACGGGCGTTCTGCGCACCGACAACCTGGTTATGATCAAGGCTCAGCCCGGTACCGCTTCGGGCATTGCCGCTGCGGTCGATGCCGCCGAGCTGCCCGACGTGCTCGGTTCGCTCGCCGGCAACGACACCATCTTGGTTATCGCCCAGACCGCCGAGGACGGCGAGCGCCTGGAGGCCCTCATCAACAAGCTGAGCAACTCTCGTAAGTAGGCGAGGTAGCGCGTGAGGATAGCGCCGCGCGAGCGCATATAGCGACTTTATGGGGCGTCGACGATGGTCGGCGCCCTGTTTTTTGTCGCATCGTGTTGAGACGTGCGCGAGGTTTCTCGTGACAAAAAGGCGCCCGAGCAGCATTTGACCTGCTCGGGCGCCTTTGATTGGCTATGGCTGGGTTCCTACTGACCCGTAGAGGGATCGGGCGTGGGCGTAGGCGTTGGAGTGGGGGAACCGCCCTCGCCGCCGCCTTCGCCACCGCTACCGTCGCCGCCCGTCGAGCCGCCGGTCGTGCCGGTGCCACCGGTGGTTTCGCCGCCCGTGGTCTCGGTGGTCGTGGTGGTCGTGGTCGTGGTGGTCTCTTCCTCGTCCTCTTCGTTCTCGTCCTTGGACTCTTCCTTCTTGGTGTTGCTGGTGCCGTAGAACTTCCAGGCGTTGTTGTTCTTGTACGTGGGGGCCGTTCCGGTCGGGAACTCCTCGCGCTCGGTGCCGGCTAAGACGGTGTCCATAAACTTTTTAAAGACGGGCAGGTTGGTCTGCGAGCCAAACAGATCGGCCCCGTACTTTTGGATGGGGATTTCGCCTGCGGAATAGCCGGTCCACAGCGCGCACGCCAGCTGCGGGGTATAGCCGCAGAACCACAGGTTGGTGTTGTCATCGGTGGTGCCGGTCTTGCCCGCATAGGGCTGTTTGACACTCAGGGCACCGTCGACGCCCGTTCCGCTGCCCTGCATAACGCCGGTCAGGACATCGGTCACCGCCGCGGCCTCGCCCGCAGAGAGCACCTGCTTGGGGTTGTCGGTGTGCTGGTAGAGTACCGAGCCGGTGCGCGAATCGATCTCGGTAATGGCGATCGGCTGACGATAGTAACCGCCGTTGGCAAACGTGCCGTAGGCAGAGGCCATTTCGAGCGGCGAAATCGAACCAGGGCCGAGCGTCATGACGGGGACGTCCTCGATATTTCCGTCGGAGGTGTCGATGCCAAGCTTTTTGACGAGCGAGAGGATCTTGTCGTTACCGATGGCGTCTGCCACCTGGATATACGCGGTGTTGGACGATACGGCCGTTGCCTGTTTGAGCGAGATGTTGCCATAGCTCGTGTTGGCGTAGTTTTGCACCTTAGTTGTGGTGCCCTTTACCGTAAGCGGCGAGTTGCAGTTGAGGGTGACGTTGGGGTTCATGCCATTTTGAATGGCAGTGGCCAGCGTAAAGGCCTTAAACGTGGAGCCCACGGGACGCTTGGCCGTGGCGTGGTTCACATGATTCTCGTCGGCGTTGTAGTCGTAGCCGCCCACCATGCACTTGATATAGCCGGTCTTGGGGTCGACAACGACCATGCCCATGTCCAGGCCGTCGAGCGAAAGCGTATCGAGCTGGGTACGGACGGCGTCCTCAGCTACCTGCTGCATGGTCGGGTCGATGGTAGTCTTGACGGTCAGGCCGCCCTTAAAGAGCACGTCGGTGGAGAACTCTTGCTCCAGAAGTTTCTTAACGTAGGCCACAAAGTAGGGCTGAGAGTAGACGTCGACACCGCTGCCCGAAATCTCGGTCACGTTGAGCGTGATGGGCTCGGCCTGGGCGGCATCGTGCTCCTCCTGGGTGATATGGCCCAAGCGCAGCATGTTGTCGAGGACCTTGTTGCGGCGGGAGAGCGCTAGGTCGGGGTTGACCGTGGGGTCGTACTGCGAAGGCGAGTTGGGAAGGCCGATGAGCAGCGCGGCCTCGCTCAGGGTGAGGTCGGCGGCGCTCTTAGACAGGTAGGTTTCGGCGGCGGCCTCGATGCCGTAGGCACCGTGGCCGTAATAGATGGTATTGAGGTACATCATGAGGATCTCGTCCTTGGAGTACATCTCCTCCATCTTGATGGCGATATAGGCCTCGCGCACCTTACGCTCGATGGTTGAATCGAACTGCTCCTCCTGCAGGATGGTGTTGCGTACCAGCTGCTGGGTGATGGTCGATGCGCCCTCGTGGCCACCGGAGACGGTTGCCACGGCGGCACGCGCGATGCCCCACAGGTCGATGCCGCCGTGCTCGTAGAAGCGCTCGTCCTCGACGTCGACGGTGCCCTGCAGCACGTACGGAGAGACCTGGTCCTTGGTGACGGACTTGCGGTTTTGCGTGTAGAAGCTCGCGATCTTGTTGCCGTTGCAATCGACGATCTCGGTGGGTTCGCTCACCAGATAGGCGTTGGCGTCGGTATAGTCGGGCAGATCGGACAGCCAACGGTTGACGTTGCCGATCATGCCGATGCCAAACGCTACGCCCGCGATGAGCAAAAAGCCCAAGAACGAGAGCAGGATCATGGGCAGGGCATGCGTCTTGGAACGACTGCGTCCCTGTCGTTGGCGAGGACCCATATATTGACCTCCAGGTATGTCGTGCCGGGCGGCGGGTGCGCCGCTGGGGCAGGATGGACATAAGTTATTACACGATAAACCAAACGAGGCGCGCGAGGCCTCGTGTATGCTGGATGACGGCATTTTTCAGAGTGAATGCATACCTTGTTGGTAAGGAGTTTGCCGATGGCGATTCGGACGATGGGGCCGAGTGGACAATGCGATAACGAGCCGGGGGCTGCCGAGGCGGCGCTGCCCGAGCTGCTGGCGCCTGCCGGCGGACTCGATCAGATGCTCGCGGCGATTGCAGCGGGCGCCGATGCCATCTATGCGGGCCTGGGCGGGTTTAACGCCCGCGTGAGCGCGTACGGCTTTACCGACGACGAGTTTTTGCGCGGCTGCGCCGTGGCACATGCGCACGGCGTGCGTGTATACGTGACGCTCAACGTGTTTGTGTTCGATGACGAGTTGGCCGACGCGGTGGCGCTGGGGGCGCACGCGCATGAGCTGGGTGCCGATGCCTTGATCGTGGCGGATGCCGGTCTGGCCTGCGCGTTGCGTGTGGCGATTCCCGGGGTCGAGATTCACCTGTCCACGCAGGCGGGCGTCCATAGCGAAGGCGCCGTGCGCCTAGCTGCCGACGAGCTCGGGGTCGAGCGCGTGACGACCGCCCGCGAGCTGGCGGTCGACGAGATTGCCGCCCTGTGTGCTACAGGCGTGCCTATCGAGGTGTTCTGCCACGGCGCGATTTGCATTGGATATTCGGGCGCCTGCGAGTTTTCGGCCCTGCGGCGTGGACGATCGGCGATGCGCGGCGACTGTACGCAGCCGTGTCGCCTGGCGTACGACCTGGTGAACGAGGCGGGGGAGAGCGTCGTTTCCGTGGAGGGCGATCGTCTGCTGTGCCCGCGCGACTATCTGGGCATCGCGCACCTGCCCGAGCTTGTTGGGGCCGGGGTGGCGTCGCTCAAGATCGAGGGGCGCGTGAAAAACCCCGACTACGTGTTCAACGTGGTGCGGGTGTGGCGTCGTGCACTCGATATGCTGCGCGATGGCGCGTGGGATGCCGCTGCCGTGTCGGTGCTCGAGCGCGAGCTGGGCAGGTCGTTCAACCGCGGGTTTACCGATGCGTATCTGCGGGGGCGATCGGGTGCTGAGCTCATGAGCTTTGAGCGTGCGATTAACCAGGGCGTGCGCGTGGGCCACTTGGTGACGGTGGGTCACGAAGAGGTGACCGTCGAGCTCGATGCCGCCGTTGCCGCGGGCGACACGCTCGAGATCCGGTTCTATCCGGGTGCCGACGCGCGCCCCGATGTGCCCAAGCGCTGGCCCCAGGTGCCCTGCCCGGTGGATGCAGCGGCGGGGGAGCGCGTCGTCGTGCACTGCAAACGTAAGGTGGATGCGGGATGCGAGGTGTACCTGATTCGCAGCGCCGGCGTGTTGGAGCAGACGGCGACGGCGCTGGAGCACATGCGGATCGAGGCGGACGCGGTCGTACCCGTTGCGCGAGCCGTTGAGATGCTGCCCTTTGAGGGCGCCGTGACTGTTGACGACGTGCCCGATGCGGCGTTGACGGAGCCGACGGAAAAGGGGGCTTCCGCTCGCATGGTCTTTGCCTGGCAGCTGATGGATGCCGACCCGTGTGGCGAGCGCGATCTGTCCGATGCGACCGTGGTGCTCGACGAGGTCTGTCGCGCAGCCGATGCCTCGCGTACCCGCTCGCTTATGCGGCGTGCCGGGCGCGTCGTCTGCCGTAATCTGGGGCAGGTGGCGATGGCGCGTGAGCTGGGTGTGGCGTTTGACGTTGCGGCACCGGTGTTTTGCGCGAACTGGGTTACGCTTGCCTGGCTACGCGGGCTCGGCGCGGGCCGTGTGTATTTGCCCGCCGAGCTTGTCGCCGACGACGCAGAGCGTGTTGCCGAGCTTGCCGCTTGCCCCGGTGTCTTGGGGCCTGTCGACGCCGACCGTCCCGAGCTCATGGTGTGCGAGCACTGCTTGCTGACTGCCGAGGGCGCCTGCGCCACGGATGCGACGGGGCAAGTCCGTTGCCGTGACTGCTCGCGCCGTCAGCAGGCGCGCTTTTTGGTCGAACGTGACGGCACGCGTTTGCCGGTCGTTATCGACGCGTGCGGCAGGACGAGGATTTTCCTGTCGTAGGTGTTCGGCCGCGCCGTTTTGGTTATTATTAGTGGGTTTATGAACTTCGAGCACCGCCGTATCCGGTGAGGGTGCTATAGCAAAAGGAGGATACCCAATGCTGTCTGTCGACGAGCAAATGCGTATCATCACCTCGGGCGCAGCGCAGATCGTCCCCGAGGCCGACCTTCGCAAGAAGCTTGAGAAGGGCGAGCCCCTCAACATCAAGCTCGGCGTCGATCCCACCAGCCCCGACCTGCACCTGGGCCATGCCGTGCCCCTGCGCAAGATGCGTCAGTTCCAGGACCTGGGCCACAACGTCACCCTCATTATCGGTAACGGCACCGCACTGATCGGCGATCCTTCGGGCAAGAACTCCACCCGCCCGCAGCTTTCGCAGGAGCAGATCGAGGCCAACGCCGAGACCTACGTGAGCCAGGCCATGAAGATCCTGGATCCCGAGAAGACCACCATCGTGCACAACGGCGACTGGATCCTGTCGATGGACCTGGCCGGCCTGCTGCAGGTGTGCTCCAAGTTCACCGTCGCCCGCATCCTCGAGCGCGATGACTTTACCAAGCGCTACCAGTCCCAGACGCCGATTGCCCTGCACGAGTTCCTGTACCCCGTGATGCAGGCCTTCGACTCCGTTCAGATCAAGGCCGACGTGGAGATGGGCGGCACCGACCAGCTCTTCAACCTGCTCGCTGGTCGCGAGCTCATGGAGAAGATGGGCATGGAGCCGCAGATCGCGCTTACCATGCCGCTGCTCGAGGGCACCGATGGCGTGCGCAAGATGTCCAAGTCCTACGGCAACTACATCGGCCTGACCGATGCTCCCAAGGATATGTTCGGCAAGACCATGTCCATCCCCGACGAGATGATCGGCAAGTACTATCGTCTGGCCAGCTCGCTCACCCCGGCCGAGGTCGACAAGATCGACGCCGCCCTGGCCGACGGTTCCGCCGACCCCTATGAGCTCAAGCGCGCGCTGGGCCGCGACCTGTGCGACACCTATCACGGCGCCGGTGCCGGTGACGAGGCTCAGGCCGAGTTCGACCGCGTGTTCAAGGAGGGCCAGCTTGCCGACTTCCCCGAGAAGCACGTTGATCTGACTGTTAACGACGAGGGCCAGATCTACCTCGCAGGCCTGCTTAAGGACCTGGGCCTTTCGGCGAGCGCCGGCCAAGCCCGTCGCGACATTGACGGCGGCGGCGTCAAGATCAACGGCAAGGCCGTGGCTCCCAAGAGCTACAACATCGACCCGAGCGCCCTCAAGCTGGGCGACACCCTCTCCGTAGGCAAGCGCAAGGGCTTCAAGTTGGTCTAACGAGCAAGTTGACCTCACAAGTGCAACAAGGCCGCAGCCGGGATTCCCGGCTGCGGCCCTTTGAGTTGCGGTGAAATAGTTCCTAAAAATGCCATACGGCGCCCAGGCAGGAACTATTCCACCGCAACTTTTCTTCCGCACCCAAGGGATCATTTGGCGGTGCCGTTAAGCGGATGGGGTGTTAGCGGGACCTCCTTTTGGGCATACAATTGCTATTGGCTTGCTGCGGTGAAGGCTCGTCCGCTCCGCAGTTATTTCTACAGTTAAAGGAGAATGTATGTCCGTTGAGGTCATGAGGTCTGTGATCGAGGCTGCCGAGGGTCGCGTGCCCGTCGACACGCTGTTTACCAATGCGCAGATTGTCGACGTGTACGGTCAGCGCGTGGCGCCCGGTAGCGTTGCCGTCAAGGACGGCGTAATCGTCGGCGTGCTCTACGACGGTCGCGACGATGCCGCCGGCACCTACGAGGCTGCCGAGGTCATTGACTGCCAGGGTCGCTATATCGCCCCCGGCTTTATCGACGGACATCTGCATATCGAGTCCTCGAACATCCGTCCCGCCGAGTATGCGCGCATGGCGGCGACGCGTGGCACCACCACTGCCATTGCCGACAGCCACGAGATCGCCAACGTTTCCGGCCTGGACGGCCTGCGCTTTATGATCGAGGACGGTCGTCGCGCTCCTATTTCCATCAAGTACATGATGCCCTCGTGCGTGCCCGCACTGCCCGACGAGCAGGCCGGTGCCGTCATCACCGCTGCCGATATGCAGGCGTTTTTTGCCGAACATCCGGGTGATGTTTTTGGTCTGGGCGAAATGATGAACCTACCGGGCGTCTTTATGGCTGATCCCGAGACCTGTGCTCGCATCGATGCTGCCGACCAGACGCCGTCCAAGCAGGTCGACGGCCATGCGCCGCTCGTTGCCGGCAAGGACCTCAATGCCTATGCCGCGGCGGGCATTATCGCCGACCACGAGTCGACGATTCCCGAGGAGGCACTCGACAAGCTATCTCGCGGCATGTATGTGATGCTGCGCGAGGGTACGTGCAGCCACGACCTGGCCAACTTGTCGCCGATGCTGCTGGAGAACCCCGCCCGCGCCCGTCGGTGCTGCTTTGCGACCGATGACCGCGCTCCCTCCGACGCGCTTTCGACCGGTATGATTGACAATGCCTGCCGCGTGGCTATCGAGGCCGGTATTGACCCCGTGGTTGCCATCTCTATGGCGTCCCTGTCCACGGCCGAGGCGTTTGGCCTGGACCACGGTTGCCGCGACCCGCACGAACTGCGTGGCGCCATCGCCCCGGGCAAGCGTGCCGACCTGTTGGTGCTCAACGACCTGACGTTTGCCACGGCTCCGCATCGCGTGTATGCAGCCGGCGCGCTCGTGGCACAGGACGGCACTTTTGTGGGCGAGGTTGCGCCCGAGACCGCCGAGGTCGCAGCGCTTGCCGATGAGCTGCGTGCTTCCGTTAAGCTGCCGAAGCTATCGCTCGACGTGTTCGACTATGCCTTTAAGCCGGGCGAGGCCGTGATCGACGTGGTGCCGGGCAAGGCCATCACGGGCATGGTTCGTCCCGAGAATGCCGAGGGTCTGCGCCGCATTATGCTGATCGAACGTCACGGTCGCGGCGTGTCGCTGCAGGCCGAGGGCGCCGATGGTGACGGTCCCGCCGGCATGGGGCTCGTCGGCAAGCATATCGGCCGCGGCTGGGTGCGCGGCTTTACCATCACAGGCGGCGCTATCGCCTCGACGATCGCCCACGACTCGCACAACGTGTGCGTGGTGGGCGATAACGCTGCCGATATGATGGCGGCTGTTGAAGCCGTGGATCAGGGCGGTCACGTGCTAGTGCGCAACGGCGAGGTCGTGGCGCGCATTCCGCTGGCACTCGGTGGCCTTATGAGCGAAGGCACGGCCGAGGATGTCGCCGCGCAGCACGACGACTTTATGGTCAAGGCGCACGCCATGGGTATTGAGCCGCCGCTCGATCCCATCATGGGCATCATCTTCCTGCCCCTGCCGGTGATTCCGACGCTCCGCATCCGCCCCGAGGGCATGTTCGACGTCACCACCTTCACCTACGCCGACTAGTCATCGGGGACGCACTTAAACGACTAGTTGTAACGTTTATGACTGCGGGGTCTTATTTGAGCTCCCTTTGGGTACGTTGGAATCGGATACACGCTCGATTCCAACAAGTCCGAAGGGAGCTTTTCTATGGTTAAACTGATTGCATCCGATATGGACGGCACGTTGCTTGACGAAAACGGCCAGGTGCCTCCCGAGACCTACGAACTGATTTTGGCGCTACGCGTGCATGGCGTGCATTTTGCCGCATCGTCAGGCCGCCGCTACGATCGCCTGTGCGAGTTCTTTGCGCCCGTTCGCGACAAGATGGACTTTGTCGCAGCTAACGGTGCCCAGGTCTACGCCGACGGCAAAATGGTAGACCGCGAGGTATATTCGCACCTGGCGATTCGAAAGCTCGCCCAGGCCGTCGCGACGTTTCCCAATCTGCATCTTGCGCTCTTCGACCGAACCAAGTCCTTTTTGCTCGATGACGAGTGCAAGTTTGTGCGTGAGGTCGATAAAGACCTTCCCAATGCCGAGCGCATTTGGGAGCTGCCCGAGCCCAGCGTAAATATCATCAAGGCGAGTATCTTTTGCGACGACGGTGCCGTTATGGACAGTGCGTACGTGCTGCAGCGCGAACTCGGTCAGCTCTTTACTTTCGCGCCTTCGGGCAACGCGTGGATCGACGCCATGCAGCCCGGCGTGTCGAAGGCCTCGGGCATCGCGCAGCTCGCGGAGCATTACGGCATTGGGCGCGACGAGGTCATGGCGTTTGGCGACTCGATGAACGATTACGAGATCATTCGCTTTGTCGGCACGGGCTGTGCGATGGAAAACGCGCGCCCCGCGCTCAAGGCAGTGGCCGATCGCGTGGTGGGTCGTAACCGCGACCACGCTGTCCAGAAAGAACTCCGCCGTGTTCTGGAGAGCCTCGCCTAATCCGGCAGTTAGGGACAGTCCTTTTCTGCCGGTAGTGGGGGACAGTCCTTGCAGCTTTTTTGTGAAGAGTGTCCCCAACGACTAGTCGTTTAAGAACGTCCCCAACGACTAGGCGAGGGCGGCCATGATGGTGCGGGCGACGCCGTCGTGGTCGTTGTCGTATTCGGTGATGGCGTCGGCGGCCTCGCGGTCCTCGGGCTCGGCGTTGATCATGGCCATGCCGTGGCCCGCTGCCTGCAGCATGGGGATGTCGTTGATGTTGTCGCCGAACGCCCAGGCGTCGGCGGGAAGCTCGCCCAGGTGCTCGCATAGCCACGTGAGGGCCGTTCCTTTGGTGGCGCTCTCGCCCATGACCTCGATATTCATGGCGTACGAACGCGTGACCTCAATGCCTTCGAGTGTGTCGAGCTCCGCCGCGATGGCGTCGCGATCGGCCGGGTCGTGCCAGTACATGGCGATGCGTTCGAGCGTCTCGACCTCGTCGATCTTGCTGTCGATATCCATGTCGATCGGTGTTCGTGTGCGCTTGAGCGAAGCTGCGATGTGGGGGTCGCCGCCACAGAATTCATCCAGACGCTCGTAAAGCGAGCGGGGAAGGAAACACTGCCCATCCGCGAAGATATCGAAGGTCACATCGTGGCTGGCGGCGATGCGATGGATGCGATGGGCAATGCCGCAATCGAGCGGACGGCTCAATACGCACGTGGCGCGTGAGGCGTCGGTGGACACATCGTCGTCGAGCTGCCAGACGCTGGCGCCATTGGCGCAGACGGCATAGTGCACGGCGGGATGGGCGAGGATGGGCTCAAAGATGCCCGACAGCGGACGTCCCGTGCAGGGCACAAATTCAATCCCGCGTCGAGCGAGCTCGTCGAGCATCGCCCAGGTGGCATCGCTCATCTGCTTATCGCTCGTCAACAGCGTTCCATCCATATCGGAAAACACAATCATTTGATGCAGCCCTTTCTGCTGGCATAAAAAGCGTGGCCAAGGGCGGTGATGCCCTGGCCACGCTCGGGTTCTATAACGGTCCGCGTCCTAGCGGTCGGCGAGCGGCTTGTATTCCAGCGGCTCGATCACCGGACGATAGGCCGGGCGGATGATGCGATGCGCGCAGAAGAGCTCTTCCATGCGGTGCGCCGACCAGCCGGCCATGCGGGCGACGGCGAAAAGCGGCGTAAAGAGCGTCTCGGGCACGCCGAGCATCTTGTAGATAAAGCCCGTGTACAGGTCGATGTTGGCGCAGATGGGCTTGGTCATGCCGTGGTCGCGCATCACCTGCGGTGCCAGGCGCTCGATGCGCTCGATCAGAGCGAATTCCTCGCCCAGATCTTTCTTGGCAGCGAGCGAACGTGCGTAGCGGCGGCAGACCTCGGCGCGCGGGTCGCTCAGCGTGTAGACGGCGTGCCCCATGCCGTAGATGAGACCCGTGCCGTCGAAGGCCTGCTTGTCGAGAATCTTGCCCAGGTAGGCTGCGACCTCGTCCTCGTCCTCCCAATTGGAGACATGCGCGCGGATGTCCTCGTGCATGGACACGACCTTGGCGTTGGCGCCGCCGTGGCGCGGGCCCTTGAGCGAGCCGATAGCCGCGGCGTAAGCGGAATACGGGTCGGTGGCCGAGGAGGACAGCACGCGGCAGGCAAACGTTGAGTTGTTGCCGCCGCCGTGCTCGGCATGCAGCATGAGCATCACGTCGAGCAGCATGGCTTCGTCGCGGGTGAATGCCATGCCGCCGCGCAACACCTGCAGGATAGTCTCGGCGGTGGAGAGGCCGGGTGTGGGGTGCGGTACATGAACCTCGGAGCCGCGGCGCTTGGCGACCGAGGCCATATGCGCGAAGGCGGCGATGCGGGGGAGACGGGCGAGCATGGAGATGGCGACGTCGATTTCGTGCTCGGGTGTAATGGCGTCGGGCTCGGCGTCGAAGGCGTAGAGCAGCAGCACGGCGCGCTGGAGCACGTTCATGATGCTCGACGACACCGTGGTCATAGGGAACTCTTTGACGTATTCGTCGCTCAGATGTCTAAAGGCGCCCAGGCGCTCGCAAAAGCCGTCGAGCTCTTCCTTGTTGGGCAGCGAACCCGTGATAAGCAGATAGGCGACTTCCTCGTAGCCGTAGCGATTCTCGGCCTGGGCATTGTTGACCAGATCCTCGATGCTGTAGCCGCGAAGCGTGAGCTTGCCCTGATCGGGCACGACCTTTCCGTCGACCTTGTTGTAGCCGTGCACATCCGAGATGCGAGTGAGGCCCGCGACCACGCCCGAGCCGTCGGCATTGCGCAGGCCGCGCTTGACATTGTGCTCAACAAATAGGCCCTCGTCATAAGGGTCAGTCGGCAGGCCATAGTAGAGATTTTCGCTTTCGGGCGAAATCTGGCGGCTCGCTTCGTAATCCAAGACCAGGCGGCTCAGGTGGTCGTCGAAGCGGTAATAGATTTTCTTGGCGTCGTAGGCCATGCGCGCTCCTCTCCGGGCCGCATCGGGGTGACTTGCATGGGCATGCGCGCGTCAGGCTATCCCCAGCGGCTTGCTCGCTACAGGCGGTACATAAAGTTGAAGACGTCCTCGCGCTGGATGGACACGTTGACGCCCGAAAGCTCGCCGGCCTCGGCCAGCGCCTTCTGCAGCTCGGCGAAGTCGAGCTTGGACTCGGCGGTATCGGCCAGCATGGT
>DBEYTJ010000088.1:0-2217 GCA_048181065.1 Collinsella sp. | reverse complement strand
CGTCAGCCACCGGGCCTGACGGGCTGGAATTGCGCCGGGAATATGATGAATCCGGCCGTCTGATTCAGGAAACCGCCCCTGACGGCGATATCACCCGCTACCGTTATGATAATCCACACAGTGACTTACCCTGCGCAACGGAAGATGCCACCGGCAGCCGGAAAACCATGACGTGGAGCCGTTACGGTCAGTTGCTGACCTTCACTGACTGTTCCGGTTATGTAACCCGCTATGACCATGACCGTTTTGGTCAGGTGACGGCGGTGCACCGCGAGGAAGGCCTGAGCCAGTACCACGCATACGACAGCCGTGGACAGTTAACTGCGGTGAAAGACACGCAGGGCCATGAAACGCGGTATGAATACAACGCCGCCGGTGACCTGACCGCCGTCATTGCCCCGGACGGCAGCAGAAACGGGACACAGTACGATGCGTGGGGAAAAGCCATCTGTACCACGCAGGGCGGTCTGACGCGCAGTATGGAATACGATGCTGCCGGACGGGTCATCCGCCTGACCAGTGAAAACGGCAGCCACACCACCTTCCGTTACGATGTACTTGACCGGCTGATACAGGAAACCGGCTTTGATGGCCGCACACAGCGTTATCACCACGACCTGACCGGCAAACTTATCCGCAGCGAGGATGAGGGTCTGGTCACCCACTGGCACTATGACGAAGCAGACCGCCTCACGCACCGCACCGTGAAGGGTGAAACCGCAGAGCGGTGGCGGTATGACGAACGTGGCTGGCTGACAGACATCAGCCATATCAGCGAAGGGCACCGGGTGGCGGTGTATTACGGATATGATGAGAAAGGCCGGCTGACCGGTGAGCGTCAGACGGTGCATCACCCGCAGACGGAAGCACTGCTCTGGCAGCATGAGACCAGACATGCGTACAACGCGCAGGGGCTGGCGAACCGCTGTATACCGGACAGCCTGCCCGCCGTGGAATGGCTGACCTACGGCAGCGGCTGGCTGTCAGGCATGAAACTCGGCGACACACCGCTGGTGGAGTACACCCGCGACCGCCTGCACCGGGAAACGCTGCGCAGCTTCGGCCGTTATGAACTCACCACCGCTTACACCCCTGCCGGGCAGTTACAGAGCCAGCACCTGAACAGCCTGCAGTATGACCGCGATTACACCTGGAACGACAACGGCGAACTCATCCGCATCAGCAGCCCGCGCCAGACCCGGAGTTACAGCTACAGCACCACCGGCAGGCTGACCAGCGTTCACACCACCGCAGCGAATCTGGATATCCGCATCCCGTATGCCACAGACCCGGCAGGTAACCGCCTGCCCGACCCGGAGCTGCACCCGGACAGCACCCTCAGCATGTGGCCGGATAACCGTATCGCCCGTGACGCGCACTATCTTTACCGGTATGACCGTCACGGCAGGCTGACAGAGAAAACCGACCTCATCCCGGAAGGGGTTATCCGCACGGATGATGAGCGCACCCACCAGTACCATTACGACAGTCAGCACCGGCTGGTGCACTACACGCGGACACAATATGCAGAGCCGCTGGTCGAAAGCCGCTATCTTTACGACCCGCTGGGCCGCAGGGTGGCAAAACGGGTATGGCGACGTGAACGGGACCTGACGGGCTGGATGTCGCTGTCACGGAAACCGGAAGTGACCTGGTACGGCTGGGACGGCGACCGGCTGACCACGATACAGAACGACAGAACCCGCATCCAGACGATTTATCAGCCGGGGAGCTTCACGCCACTCATCAGAGTTGAAACCGCCACCGGTGAGCTGGCGAAAACGCAGCGCCGCAGCCTGGCGGATACCCTTCAGCAGTCCGGCGGCGAAGACGGTGGCAGTGTGGTGTTCCCGCCGGTGCTGGTGCAGATGCTCGACCGGCTGGAAAGTGAAATCCTGGCTGACCGGGTGAGTGAGGAAAGCCGCCGCTGGCTGGCATCGTGCGGCCTGACTGTGGAGCAGATGCAAAACCAGATGGACCCGGTGTACACGCCGGCGCGAAAAATCCACCTGTACCACTGCGACCATCGCGGCCTGCCGCTGGCCCTTATCAGTAAGGAAGGGGCAACAGAATGGTGCGCAGAATACGATGAGTGGGGCAACCTGCTGAATGAAGAGAACCCGCATCAGCTGCAGCAGCTTATCCGCCTGCCGGGGCAGCAGTATGATGAGGAGTCCGGCCTGTATTACAACCGCCACCGCTATTATGACCCGCTGC
>DBEYTJ010000087.1:0-9754 GCA_048181065.1 Collinsella sp. | reverse complement strand
GAGGAGCTCTAGGATGGCAGACGTCAAGAAAATCGCCACGCGCGTAAGCTACGGCGAGGCCCTCGTCGAGCTCGCCAACGAGCACGATGACTTTGTGGTCCTCGACGCCGACCTGGCCGCCGCCACGCAGACCGGCAAGTTCAAGGCGGCCTGCCCCGACCGCTTCTTCGATGTGGGCATCGCCGAGAGCAACCTGATGGGTGTTGCCGCCGGTATCGCGACCACCGGCCGCGTTGCCTTCGCGAGCAGCTTTGCCATGTTCGCTGCTGGCCGCGCCTTTGAGCAGGTCCGCAACTCCATCGGCTATCCGCACCTTAACGTTAAGATCGGTGCCACGCACGCCGGTATCTCGGTGGGCGAGGACGGCGCCACGCACCAGTGCTGCGAGGATATCGCCCTGATGCGCGTCATCCCCGGCATGACCGTGATTGTTCCCGCCGACGATGTCGAGGCCCGCGCCGTGACGCGCGCCGCCTACGAGTGCGACGGCCCCGTGTATATGCGCTTCGCCCGTCTGGCCTCGCCGGTTATCAACGACCCCGAGACCTACAAGTTCGAGGTGGGCAAGGGTATCGTCATGCGCGAGGGTGCTGACGTGACCATCATCGCCTGTGGCCTGATGGTCGGCGAGGCGCTCGAGGCCGCTGAGCAGCTTGCTGCCGAGGGCATCGATGCCGAGGTCATCAACATGCACACCATCAAGCCCATCGATGCCGACCTGATCGTCAAGAGCGCCACCAAGACCGGTCGCGTCGTGACCGTCGAGGAGCACTCCGTGATCGGTGGCCTGGGCAGCGCCGTCGCCGACGTCCTGTGCGAGCAGTGTCCGACGCCGCTCAAGAAGATCGGTGTCAACGACGCCTTCGGCGAGTCCGGCCCGGGCGCCGAGCTCCTGCATAAGTACGGCCTGGACGCCGCCAACATCGTGGCGACCACCAAGGAGTTCTTGGCCTAAGGCGTTTTGCGTTGGCCTTACCTTGAGAGTGGCCGTTCCCGCATTGGATAATAAATAAGCCGGGGTGCCTTCTGTGTGGGGCACCCCGGCTTTGTGTTTAGGAGAGGCAGAGAAGAAGCTAGAGGAGCTTCACGGTCGGGGCCAGGGTGTTGGCGAAGATGTCGTCTGGCCAGAATACCGCTGCGACGTTAGGGTCATTTGCCGCAACTATTTCAGCAAGAATGGAGTCGTAGGAGATCGTCCCCAACGATTGGAGGTCGATTATCTCGCGTGCGGCATCATCTGAACACAAGTTAAGACGATATTCAGCTTTTGATAAATGGTCGTGCCCCGCATCAAAGGCCCAACGATAAATTACTAGTTTTACATAGTGGTTTTCGTCGAGCTTGATGTCGCGAATACGGCCGCACTCGATATCTCCCGCGTTTCCATACGGTTCATTTTTCATGGCAAGATATCCAAGCTCTTTATCTGGAAAGGCAGTCGAGTACAGCCCTATCACATCTCCGTCGACTTCTGCTGTCACCCTACCATCCCAGTACTCGGGCAGGTCGACACTGAAGGTTTGGGCCTCGATGTGGCGTGCGGCGGCTTTGCGCTGTTCCTCGGCCTGGCGCGCCGCTTCCTCTTCGGCGGCTTTCTTGGCCGCGACGGCGGTGTCGCGGCGGTTCGTTGCGGCGTGTTGCAGCGCATCGACGTTGGGCGCGTCCTTGCCCTTGTATGCCATAGCGAGTGTCACAGCGTCGTTGATCTCGTCGTCGGTCACGTCGGCAGCATCGATGGGCGTAAAGTCCAAAACCGAATCCTGCTCGGCGAGTTCTGCCAAGTCGATCTTCTCGCCCTTAGCAAAAGCGTCGTCGATCGTAAGCTCGGCCTTTGTGCAAGGCACCTGGTAGATGGTGCCATCAGCGGCGATAGGGGAGCCCGCCGCCTTGAGCGTGTACTTGCCCTGGATAAGATTGATGCCCGAGCCGTCGGAAGCGACATATTCAACCTTGTCGATCTTCTTTCCGTCGACCGTCTTGCCCTTTACGCGCACCGGCACACGCGAAGCGCCGTTATCGGTGTCCCAGCCTTCAACCTTTACACTCACCACGAGCGCATGCTTGGAATGCGCCGACTCATATTGTTCCTGCTCCTGGACATGCTGCTGATATAGGTGGTACGCCAGCCCGCCGCCCCCGCTAACAACAAGTATTGCTGTGCAGACGATGGCGATCACGACGCCTTTCTTAGGCTTCTTACCGGGAGCGGGCGAACCCACAGGTGCCGGCGCAACCGCAGGTTCGGCTACGGGCATAGTCTGTGCCCCATCAGCAAGCGCAGCCCCGCAGCCCACGCAAAACCGAGCCTCATCAGCAAGCTCAGCACCACAATAAGGACAAACCATACCAACCTCGCAATAAGCCGAGAACCATCTTTCTAACTCAACTGTAAAGCGATATCCCCAACCCAAGTTGCGCAACAATCAGCCCCAATATAAGTTGCGGTGAAATAGGGATTGATTAGGGCTTCTAACTGCTAAAACAGTCCCTATTTCACCGCAACTTCTAAAGAGGCCGTATCAAGTAGGGCTTCTATTGGGAAAAGGGCCCAGCACGACAAGTTGCAATTCAGCCTGACGCTCCTAACGGTAGCGTCGGCGTAAGCCTCTGGGTGGGGCACGCTTTGAAAACAATCCGCAGCGCGGAACCCGCTTATCTGGAGCTCCGCAGGAGCAAGATAAGTGGGTTCCATGCGCGAGGACGTTTTCAAAGCGTGCCCCACCCAGAGGCTGGTGGGAGCCGCAAAACCGTGCGTCTTATGTGCAGCAAAGGCAATGCTGCTAAAATACAAAGCGCTCATGTAGTTTAAACGCACGACGATAAGGAGCACCAGTGGGTAACCACTTCCGTACCTCCGGTGCGGGCGATGAAGCCCCCAAGACGCAGCCGAGCGCCGCGGGCAGTCGTTTCGCCACTCCGGATTCAGAGGATCAGCTGTTTAGCCCGATCCCCGCACAGCCGGCAGATCAGGCACAGCCGGCGGCAGATCCCTTTGCCTACAACCCCAACAACGATGTTGCGCTTTCCGGCACGGCTGGCTTTGAGCCCGTTCAGACGGTGACCGCCCGTGTGGCTCAGCCTCAGATGAGCGCCGCCACGCCGCAGCCGACCATGGCCGGCATCCCCGATCCCATGGCCCCTGCGGCTCCCGCGCCGCAGCCCGCGCAGTCCGGTCTTTTTGCCGGCATTCCTGACCCCACGCAGCCTGCGGCTCCCGTGGTCGAGCGCGATCAGGCCGCCGAGGTCGCAAGCCTCGACAACGCGCTCAACAACCCCGACTTCACGTCGGTGTTTGCGCCCATCGACCCGCAGGCCAGCCGTAAAAAGATGGCCAAGCAGGCCGGTGTCGAGCCCGTCATCCTTATGGAGCACGTCACCAAGATCTATCCGGCGCAGCCCAACAAGCCCGCACTCGACGACATCAACATCGAGATCTATCCGGGCGAGTTCGTCTTTTTGGTCGGTCACTCCGGCTCGGGTAAGACCACGCTGCTGTCGACGCTCAACCGCGACGTCAAGCCCACAAGCGGTCGCATTTTGGTCGCCGGCCAGGATCTCATGAAGATCAAGAACCGCAAGGTTCCGTTCCTGCGTCGTCAGATTGGCGCCGTGTTCCAGGACTTTAAGCTCCTGCCGCAAAAGACCGCTTACGAAAACGTGGCGTTTGCCCTGCAGTGCATCGGCAAGCCCAAGGGTGTCATTCGCAGCCAGGTGCCCGAGGTGCTGCGTCTGGTCGGTCTGGCCGACCAGATGGACTCGCTGCCCGATCAGCTTTCCGGTGGCGAGCAGCAGCGCGTGGCCGTTGCCCGCGCTATGGTCAACCGCCCGCCGCTGCTGATTTGCGACGAGCCCACGGGCAACCTCGACCCGGCGATTTCGCTGGGCATCATGAAGCTGCTCGAGCGCATTAACCGCACCGGTACCACCGTGATCGTCGCTACGCACGACCGCGAGATGGTCGATAGCATGCACCGTCGCGTGATCGCCCTCGAGGGCGGCCACGTAATCCGCGACCAGGAGAGGGGAGGTTACGGCAACTATGGCACCAACTAACGTGGGCTACTCGCTCAAAGAGGCAATCAGCCACTTCTTCCGTAACTGGACCACCTCGCTCGGCGCCGTCATCACGATTTTCCTTTCGCTGTTTATCATCGGCCTGTTCATTATGGGTTCCGCGATGCTGAACTCCGTGATCGGCACCGTCGAGGATCAGGTCGTCATCAACGCCTTTATTAGCGATGACGCCGACCAGGCAGATGTTCAGGCCTTTGAGGCCGAGCTCAAGACGTGGAGCAACGTCAAGTCCGTGACGTACAAGGACAAGGACGACGCGCTGGCCGAGTACACGAGCAAGATGTCGGGTAACGCCGACGCTACCATGAGCGCGCTCGACGGTCAGAACCCGCTGCCGGCTTCGTTTGCCATCGAGATGGACGATCCGTCCATGGTCGAGAGCACGGCCCAGAAGCTCAAGAAGAACGCCGACTTCCAGAAGATCGCGGACGACGGCGACGTTAACGCGAGCGTTCTGTACGGCCAGGAGGAAGTGAGCCGCCTGTTCCAGGTGACGAACTACATCCGTATCGCCGCTGTGGTGCTCGTCGGCCTGCTGACCTTTATCGCGTTCATTTTCATTAACAACACGATTCGCCTGTCCATTACGGCGCGTCGTCGTGAGATCGCGATCATGCGTCTGGTGGGCGCAAGCAACGGCTTTATTCGCGGGCCGTTCATTACCGAGGGCGTGCTGCAGGCCATTTTGGGCTCGCTGCTTTCCATCGGCGTGCTGGAGCTGCTGCGTAACCTGATGGTTCCGCGTCTGCAGGAGAGCATCGGCTGGATGTCGTTTGCGCTGCCGATGCAGTACTACCTGGTGACCTACGCCGCGCTGATTCTGGTCGGCGTCATTATCGGTCTCTTTGGTTCTGCCATCGCCATGCGCCGCTATCTGCGCGTGTAGGCGTGCTTGGAATTCGTTCCTTCAACGGGTCGTCTCTTTTGGGGCGGCCCGTTTTTTGATCCCTGGGGGACGGCAGGATTGCGGATCATCGTGGCACTGGTCTATCCATGTGATCCGCAATCCTGCCGTCCCCTGGGGGTCATTTGGGTAGACTCTTGGGGTGTAAACGGCCATCGATAGTAAGGAGGCGCCATGGGGCGCAATAACAAGCATAAGCGTGGAGCTCGCAATAAGCGCGGGCCGGTGCGCACCGAGCGTCGCCCGAGTCTGACCGGACGCGTGCAGCTCCATGAGCATAGCGCCTACGTTGTAACCGAAAACGGCGACTACAAGGTCATGGGCCGCGGCAAGCGCGAGATTATGGACGGCGATACCGTTGCCGTGAGCATTAAGAACAGCCCGCATGGCGAGCGACGCGCCGTAATCGAGGGCGTCGTCGAGCGTGCAGCCATTAGTGTGGTGGGCACGTACCAGACCGCCGGCCCGCTCGGGGTGATCGAGCCGCTTGATTCTCGCCTTAAGGCCGATTTCTTTATTCTGCCGGAGGACACCTCGGCGGAGCGCTTGGGCGTTCATCCGGGTGATGCGGTCGTCGCACGCATTCTGACATATCCGACGCGCCTGGAATCGGGCACCGTGACGATCGAGCGCCGTATTGGCGGCGATGATGCGCCCGATTTGGGCGTTCAGTATGTGATGGCGCGCTATGGCTATACCGATACGTATCCCGAGGCCGCGCTAGCCGAGGCCGAGGCACTTTCGCTCGATGTGGCCTCGGCACTCAAGGACCCGCTCCGCCGAGACCTGCGCGACCGCTTTGTCATTACGATTGACCCGGTCGACGCGCGCGACTTTGA
Organism: Collinsella sp.; assembly: GCA_048181065.1. Taxonomy (GTDB): domain Bacteria; phylum Actinomycetota; class Coriobacteriia; order Coriobacteriales; family Coriobacteriaceae; genus Collinsella. The sequence goes on along the minus strand of DBEYTJ010000087.1, from coordinate 3,937 downwards.
CGACGCCATCTCGCTGGAGCGTACGCCCGAGGGTGGCTACAAGCTGGGTGTCCATATTGCCGACGTTTCGCACTATGTTGCCTGGGACGGACATATCGATCTGGAAGCCCGCTATCGCACGACGTCGGTGTATCTTGCTGATCGCGTGCTTCCCATGTTGCCCGAGCGCCTGTCGAACGATTTGTGCTCGCTGCGTCCCGACGAGGACCGCCTGGCGTTTACCGTCGACATTGAACTCGACGCGCAGGGTCGCGTGCGCCATTACGATCCCTATCCCAGCGTGATCCGCTCGCGCGTGCGCATGGACTACGACGGCGCCGAGGCGCTGCTGGTGCGTGCCGGTGCGGTGGAGTATTCGGTGCTGGAGGGTGCCGCCGAGGATGTTGCCGCGGTTGAAGCCTCGCGCGAGGAAGCGCTCGAGCGCGGGCTTGCGTGCGAGGAAACCGCTCGCGGCTATAACGTCGACTTGGGGGATTTCCTCGTAGCTGCCAACGAGCTCGCCGAGCTTCGCCGTCGTATTCGTCGCGCACGCGGTTCGGTCGACTTTGATACGGCCGAGATCCGTGCGCTGTTGGACGAGGACGGTGTGCCCGTGCAGATCGTGGCCCGTGAGCGCTCGTGCGCCACGTCGCTGATTGAGGAAGCCATGCTGCTGGCCAACGAGTGCGTGGCGGAGTGGCTGGCCGACCGCGATATCGAGGCCTGCTATCGCGTGCACGACGATCCCAGTCCCGACAGCCTGCACGGTGCCGCCGTGGCGCTGGCACAGCTGGGCATCATCGATGACCGTCGCGCGTCCGGCATTGCTCTGGGAAGCCCCGATGAGCTGCAGGCGGCGGTTGATGCCGCAGCCGGTACGGCTAACGCGCCGCTCGTCAACACGTTGCTGCTGCGCAGTATGCAGCGCGCACTGTACAAGCCGCGCAACGAGGGCCACTTTGCACTTGCCGCGCCGTGCTATTGCCACTTTACGAGTCCCATTCGCCGCTATCCCGATCTGGTGGTGCATCGCGTACTCAAGCTTCAGCTGGCCTACGAGCAGCTGGGCGGCAAGGACGCCTTGGTGCGTACGCCGCGGCTGATCGGTAAGGGTCGCGAGTCCCTGCCGCGCATCCTGCCGCAAATCTGCCGCGCGTGCAGCGATGCCGAGCGCGCCGCCGACGCCGCCAGCCGTGCGACGCAAAAGATCAAGATCGCCCAGTACTACGAGGACCGTCTGGGTGAGCGCTACGCCGGAACGATCTCGTGGGTCAGCAGCATGGGCCTCTTTGTGCGCCTGGATCTGACGCAGGTTGAGGGTTTGGTTTCGATCAAGAGTCTGGGCAACGAGTGGTTCGAGTTTGATGAGGACGCGCTCACGCTCACGGGTGCCGACACGGGGACTCGCTATGAGCTGGGGCAGCGCGTGATCATCGAGGTCTCGCGCGTCAACACCACGCGCGGGCACTTGGATTTTAGGCTTATTCATTAGCCGGAATTTAGTGATTGGTAGAGAACGGGGCGGTCTTTTGGGGCCGCCTTTTTTGTGGCGCATCAATCGTCTTGTCGCTCGCGCGCTTGCGTCTTCCGCCTGCTGTAGGGGAGATAAAACCTACCAAAATAAACCTATTCCTTCTTGGGAGGTTTACGAGAGAGCGGGGATGAGATGACAACGGTGTACGGGTATGCGCGGGTGAGCTCGCGTGATCAAAATCTGAATCGGCAGCTGGATGCGCTGGGCGCCTATGGCGTGGAACCGGCGAATATCTTTGCCGATCATGCGAGCGGCAAGGACTTCGATCGACCGCGGTATCGCGAGCTGCTGTGCGCGTTGGATTCCGGTGATGTGCTGGTGGTACTTTCCATTGATCGGCTGGGCCGTAACTACAGCGAGATCCTCGAGGAATGGCGGTGCATAACCAAAGAGCTCGGCGTCGCCATCGTGGTGCTGGACATGCCATTGCTCGACACGCGCGCCAGAGACTGTGGTGGGTCGGACGTAACGAGTGCGTTGATTGCCGATATCGTTTTGCAGCTGCTGAGCTATGTGGCGCAGGTGGAGCGCGAGAACATTCACCGGCGCCAAGCCGAGGGCATTGCGGCGGCGCGAGCACGCGGCGTGCGCTTTGGCCGGCCCCGCAAGCCCTGTCCTCCGCAATTCGAGTTGGTGCGCGATACCTACGAGGCGGGTGATATCACGCGGAGTCAGGCGGCAAAGCGGCTAGGCGTGTGCGTGGGGACGTTCGATCGCTGGATGCGAGAGATGGAGTAGGGGCGCCACGGTCCTTTGGCGCCCCGATTCGAACATTTTGGATTTCGCTACGGCGACAACTGCATTTGGGGTTACACTCGCTGCTGCTCAAAAAATGACGGAGGTTAGCCCTTGGCGCGTGTGAAGCACATAGTCGGATGGATTTCGGTTGTCCTGCTGGTCGTGACGCTGGCAAGTATCTGGATGCTGACGGAGCAAAACGTGGAGCAGACGTCATCGCTCAGCGAGTCCACTGCGCGCGCGGTGGAAGGGCAAAGCGCCAGCGTGCAGCCCGAGACTGCGGGGGAGACCCAGGCAGGGGATGCCATCGAGGGCGCGGATTCAACGACTGCCACCGTTCATCCCGACCCGCTTGCGCCCGTTCGTCTGTGGATGGGTGCCAACATTCGTCGCGTCGCACATACCGTTGAGTTCTTCTTTGTAGGACTGTTTGCCTCGGCGACAGTGGCATGCCTGGGCGAGTGCCTGCCATGCGCGCGATTCCGGTACGTACTCGCTCTACTCTTTTGCGCCGTCTGCTCTGTCGGTGACCAAGTGCACAAGATCTTTGTTCCTGGTCGTCATTTCGACATGATCGACCTGGGCTTCGATGCCGCGGGTTACGTTGTCGCCATGCTGTTGGTGCTGTTGGCCGCCGTGCTGGTTCAGCGAGCGACCTGTCCCATTGGCGCCCATGCGAGACGTTAACCTCAAGATGGAAAACCGCGACCGCCTGTATGTCGGCGCTGGCTACAATATCGGCATCGGTCGCAGATGGCCATCGATGCGCTGTTTGCCAGACACTTGTCTTTTCTAAGAAGGGAATCCCCATGACTGTACTGTTTGTTGAATACCCCAAATGCTCGACGTGCAAAAAGGCCAAGGCCTGGTTGGACGAGCATGGGGTTGAGTACGTCGATCGCGATATTGTTACAGACAATCCTTCGGCTGAGGAACTTGCGACCTGGATTGCGCGTTCGGGGCTGCCGGTGCGTCGCTTCTTTAACTCGTCGGGCATGAAATATCGAGAGCTGGGCCTGAAGGCGTGCCTGGATGCGGGTATGACGGACCAGGAATGCTGCGAGCTGTTGGCGACCGACGGCATGCTGGTTAAGCGTCCGCTGCTGGTGGGCGATGACTTTGCGATTCCTGGCTTTAAGGAAGCGGCTTGGACCGAGGCGTTGCTGTAGCGGCTGCGGAAAGTACGTCCCGTTTCGAGTGCGGGCCTGCCCCAGTCAGTCCTTCAGCTGCGCCCATTCGTGTGGGTCGTAGATCTTTACGTGCTTGTCGGGCGTGCCGCTCCAGTACTCTTCGTCCATAAAGGGCAGGTATGCCTGAATTCCGGGGCAGATAAACGGAATCCGTTGCCGCTGCAGGCGCTCGCGCTGCCGCCGCTCCAGGTTCGTCTCGGATATGACGGTCGGCATGCCGGACAGCTCGACGAGGCTTGCCTGGATGCGCTTGAGGTCGGGGAGCGCCGCATGCCATGACGTCCGCATGATCAAAAATGAGGCGCGGCGGTAATTTGCCTGCATCACCGTGATGGCGGGGTGCAGCGTGGGATGGATTTTGTCCCGTTCGGGCCAAAGGTCGGCAGTGATCTCGAGGCCCAGGGTCTCCCATAGGTAATCAAGCTCTTCGTCCATGGCGCCTCGATATCTACGCGATCATTGATACTTCGATTGTGTTGCCTGGTGCTATCGTTTT
>DBEYTJ010000086.1:0-9698 GCA_048181065.1 Collinsella sp. | reverse complement strand
GGCAAACTGCCTAAGCTTGAGCTCGGGCTTAACCTGCTTTTTCTGCTTACGACGACGCGGCTTGGACATCCGTCTTTCCTTCCCGTCCCAAATTGACTACTTTCCGGGCACGCCGCTGCTGGCGTGCTTTAGTACTGGCTCTCGTGTTTGCTAAAGAAGTCGAAGCGCGGGGGCAGCGGCTTCACGCGGTGCTCGCCGGGCTTCTCGCCCAGGATCTCCACAAACTCGTCCGTGGAGGCGAAGATGTTGTCCCAGCTAAAGAAGGCGACCGGATCGACGTCGAAGTACTCGCAGATGAGCTCGCAGCCGGCCGGGACGATGCCGTGCATGAGCACGGTCGCCACGCGCAGCTCGGTAAAGGCGTCGACGAGGGTCTGCGTCATGGCGGCGTTTGCCTCGCTACCCTCGAGCTTGTTGGCGGCCTTGGAGGCGTCGCTCCAGCGCTTGTTGGCGGCGCGCAGGTAGTCGTCGCACACGGCGAGCGCGCGGTGCGTCTCAAACTTGTACATGGCCTGCTCAAAGGCGAGAGCTGCCTGCTGGACGGCTTCGACCACGGTGGCGGAGGCGGCACCGGCGGGGATGCAACCGTTGCGATAAGGGCTCTCGTCGCCCTCCTTGACGGCGACGCCGTAGAAGCAGCTGCGGGCCAGGCGGTTGAACACGCCGGTCAAAAGGGCGCTCTCCTTGAGGGCCGGGTCGATAACGCGCTTGTCGTCGCAGGCGCGTACCTCGTTGCCGTCCTTGTCCTTGCCGGTCACGCGGGTGTCGTATGCCTTGGGGCTAAAGCTCACCGGCTTCTCGGACAGGCCGAGCGACAGCCAATGCGCGCGCATCTGCTCGCAGGTGTAGTGGTTGAGCAGGTCGTCTGCCGGCGGAGGAGGCGTCTGCGAGGACGAGCTTGCCTTTTTGCCCATGTAGAGCAGGTGGTAGCAGGCGCTGACGGTGCTCTGCGTGAGGTCCCAACCCAAGGCCTCCCACATGGCGGTCTGCGCGATGCAGTAGAAATAAATGTTGTCCTGACCGATGAACTGGTAGATCTGAGCGTCGTCAGAGCACCACCAGTCGCGCCAGTCGAGCGAGCTGTGCTGGTAGGTGGGTGCGGGGACCTGCGTGGAATCGGCGGCGGGCTCGCCCATGAGGGCGGCATCCCGGGCGGCGACACCCTCAGTTACACCGGCGGCGCGGGCATCGCGTGCGAGCACGGTGCGCGTATAGCTGATGGGTGCCCACAGGCTCTCGGGCCAGCACCAGCAGGTGACGTCGGAAACGCCATCGACCTCGGGCACCGGAACGCCCCAGTCGATGTTGCCGGTGATACGGAAGGGCACGAGCGCCTTGCCGCTGCGGAAGCGCACGCCGCCGTTGGCGAGCACCGCGTGGGCGTCGTCGCGTTCCTTCCAGCTGGGGAAGGTGACGGTAAAGCTGCTCTTGTTGCCCTCGGGCTCCAGCACGGTGTGCTCGGGCAGCTGGTCCTCGACGGCGTCGAAAGCCTCGCGGAACTTGTTCTGGATGTAGAGCTGAGCCGGCAGCAGCCACTCCTCCATGGTCTTGGAGACCACGGAGCGAACCTGCGGGTTCTGGGCGAGCTTGGCGGTATAGGTCTTCATAAAGTCGAGGTAGGCGGGCAGGTCAAAGTAGAGGTTGTCGACCGGGCGCAGCTCGGGCACCTCGCCGGTGAGTTGGCTCTTGGGCGCGATGAGCTCCTCGGGCTCAAACTGGTGACCCAGGTCGCACTCGTCGGCATAAGCCTTCTCGGACTTGCAGCCTTGGATGGGGCAGCGGCCGATGACCTGGCGGCCGTTGAGGAACGTGCCGGCCTTGGCGTCGTAGAACTGCAGCGTGGTGCGCTTGGAGATGGTGCCCTGTTCGTGCAGGCGCTCGATAATCTCGGCGGTCACCTCGTTGTGGATCTGGGCCGCCGGCTCAAGGCCCGAGCCGCCGTAGATGTCGCAGCTGATGTTGTAGTTGTTGAGGGTCGCGGCCTGGCGGGAGTGGTTGGACTCGACGTACTCGCTAATGGACTTGTCGTAGCCCTCGTTCTCCTTGAGCTTGCGGTAGCTCTCCATGATGGGCGAGCCGTAGCAGTCGGTACCCGAGGTGAAGATGACGTTCTCGCGGCCCAGACGGTCGCGCAGGAAGCGGGCGAAGAAGTCGGCCGGGACAAAGACGCCGCCGACGTGGCCAAAGTGCAGGCCCTTGTTGCCGTAGGGCTCGCCGGCGGTAACGATGGCGCGGCGCGGCCAGCTGGGACGGTCGTTCATGGAGTATTTGGATGCCATGGGACTCCTTCGCATATGGTGAGGGCGCGGCCGGGCGCGGGGCTCGGCGGTGCGGTGGTCAATTCGTGCATATCGTTCGACATTATCGCACATGCGGACGGGTACGTGGCAGGGGCGCTATCCTAAGATGCTATGAATGAGATTTCCAACATACATGCGTTTGAGGACGAGGATTTTCTGCACGCCTGCTTTGTGTGGGGGATGGCCGTGCTTGGCGCATTTGCCGTGTGCCTGGTGCCGGTGTTTATGCTGCTGGGTGGGCCCGCGGATCTGGATGCGGCTGACGCGGGTGGCTGGACGGCGGTCTTGGACTGGATTGTCGGCTTGGCTGCGGTTTCGGCGGCGTCATTTGCCGTGCACGAGTTGGTGCACGGCGTGTTCTTTAAGTTGTTTGCGCCCGCCGGTGCGCATGTGACCTTTGGGGCAAATCTCGAAACCTGCATGATTTATGCCTGCGCCGAGGGCGTTGTGTATTCGCGCCGGCGGTATATGGTCATTTGCCTGGCGCCGACGGTTGTTTTGACGGCGGCGTTTGCCTTGGGCTTTGCGTTTTCGGGCTATCCGCTGCTGTGCTACTTGGCGGCCGGCTTGCATTTGTCGGGCTGTGTGGGCGACTGGTATTACGTGCGGACCATTTTGCGCGACCGCCGCATTGTCGCCTGCGAGGACAAATCCTTTGGCGTGCGCTTTTTCGCAAGGTAGTCTTTTTGGGACGGGGCTATTTTGACTACTTTTTGGAGATGGGTATTTTTGACTGCTTTACGTCAAAAGTAGTCAAAATAGCCCCGTCCCAAAAAGACTACTTATTGCGGGGGAGGAGATGTTGATGAAGCCGTTGTTGTTGCACGCTTGCTGCGCGCCGTGCTCGCTGGAGCCGGTCCGCCTGCTTCGCGAGGAGGGGTTTGAGCCCACAATCTGCTGGACCAACCCCAATATTCAGCCGCGCGATGAATGGCAACGGCGTTTGGACGAGCTGCGCCGGTGGTGTGCCGATGGCGACATCGAGCTCATCGAGGCGGGGGAGGACCGCGAGCGCTGGGAGGCCGGCGTGGCTCCGCTGGGCGCCGACCGGCCCCGTCGCTGTCGTGCGTGCTATGCCCTGCGCCTGGCCGAGGCATGCCGCGTGGCCCAGGAGCGTGGGTTTGAGTTTGTGGGCACGACGCTCGCCGTCTCGCCGTATCAGCTGTTCGAAACCTGCAATGACGTGTTGGAGCGTCTGGCTGCCGCTCGCGGTCTCACTCCGGTGATTCGCGATTTTCGCCCGTATTATCCCGAGGCGACGCGCCGTTCGCGCGAGCTAGGCATGTATCGACAGAACTACTGTGGTTGCCGCTTCTCGGCTGTCGAGGCGGCCATGGACCGCGCCCGCATCCGCGACGAGCGCAAAGCCGCCAAAAAGTAGTTCTTTTGAGCTGGCAGCCTGCTAGGATGTAGAGCGGACTTTAACTAAATAAGGAGTATCCGACGTGTCTATGCGTACCGATGATTTTGACTACAACCTTCCTGAGGAACTGATCGCCCAGGCGCCTGCCGAGCCGCGTGACTCCTGCCGCCTGCTGGTGGTGGATCGCAAGGGCTCCCAGGCGGGAACGCCGCTGGAGCACGGCGGTACCGTCGAGCACCGCATCTTCCGTGACATCATCGACTATATCGAGCCGGGCGATGTGCTCGTCATTAACAAGACGCGCGTGATGCCGGCCCGCCTGATCGGTCGCAAAGCCGGCTCGGGTGGCGTGGTCGAGACGCTGCTGCTCAAGCGCCGCGAGGATGTTGACCCGCTGGGCCATGTTTGGGAGTGTCTGGTCAAGCCGGGCAAGCGTCTGAAGCCCGGTGCTCAGATTGAGTATCGCGCCGGTGGCGTCCATGCGCCCGAGGGCGCGCCCGTGGTGCTGACGGCCGAGGTCATCGACTTTGTCACCGATAGCCGCGGTGGCCGTCTGGTACGCTTTGAGCCGGCCGGTTGCAATGCTGCCGGCGAGCCGCGCACGCTCGACGAGGCCATCCACGCCGCCGGTCACGTGCCGCTGCCGCCCTACATTACCGATTACGAAGGCGATCCCGAGAAGTACCAGACCGTCTACGCCATGAAGGAAGAGCATTCGGCCGCTGCTCCCACGGCGGGCCTGCACTTCACGCCCGAGCTCATGGCGGCCATCGAGGCCAAGGGCGCGAAGTTTGCCGCCGTCGAGCTCGAGGTGGGCATCGACACCTTCCGTCTGGTGGAGGAGGACGATCCCACGCAGCACGTGATGCACACCGAGCGCTACCACGTATCGCAGGAGGTGGTCGACGCCGTGCATAAGGCGAAGGCCGAGGGGCATCGTGTGATCGCCGTCGGCACCACCGCGGTGCGCTCGCTCGAGAGCGCGTTTGACGCGGACGCGCCGGTGTCCAATCCGGCTGTGACGGCGCGCTATTTTGAGGGCCGTGAGGACGGCGCCGACACGCTCGGCCGCGGTGACATCGTGGTGCGCGAGAACGCGACGACGCAGCTCTACCTCATGCCTGGCTCGACCTATCACGTGGTTGACGCGCTGATCACGAACTTCCACGTGCCGCGCTCCACGCTCATGATGCTCGTAAGCGCGCTTGCCTCCCGCGACCAGATCATGGATGCCTACGCCGCCGCCATCGAGGAGCGCTACCGCTTCTTCAGCTTTGGCGACGCAATGCTCATTTGTTAGTTACGCGGTTCTACGAACCGCGTAACGGCTCGACGCTGCAAACGCCCCTAAGCGGCAACCTGACGTTCAATCGTCGGGCATGACCAGAAGGTCAATGCCCTCCTCTTTCACGTCACCTTGCTCGCTTAGGGGGCGTTTTCGCTGTCCGCGCCAAAACATCGGCGTTGCCGTGGTTCACTTGGCACTTGGTGGTAGTCATTGGGGACGTTCTTAAATGACTAGTCAAAAGGGACACTCTTGCGGCGCTTGGCACTTGGGTAGTCGTTGGGGATGTTCTTGTTCGACTAGTCGTTTAAGAACGTCCCCAACGACTACCTTGCATCAATCTAGATAAGTTGCGGTGAGATAGTTCTTGAATTGGCCTTTTTGAAGGCTAAATAGGAACTATCTCACCGCAACTGCGTTGGGGCGTTTTTTGGCAACCGGCTTACTTGCTCATGAACAGCCAGATTGCGATGATCACCAGGATTGCGGCGATGATGCAGACGATGGCTCCGGTGAATTTGACGCGTGAGTCGCGGGTTCGCTTGCGCACGTCGTCTTCGGCGGCCTCGAGTTGGGCAACTTCGCGCTCGGTCTCGGTATGCTCGGCTTTGTCGCGTGCCAAGGACCCGGCGAGCGATTCGGTGATCTCGGGATGGTCGTGCACCTCGGTCGCCTGCTCGATAATCGACTGCGCACGCGCGGCATCTGCCCGGGCGTTTGCGATGGCCTGCTCTTGCTCGCGGCGTGCCTTGTCCTGCGTGGCGATCTTTTCGCGTAGCTCGCGCTGGCGCGTAGCGGCGGCAGTTTTTGCGGACTGCAACTCGTCGCGCGCGGCATCTGCCTCAGCCGTTACGGCCTGGTGCGCTCGTTTAGCGTCGGCGATGGGGGCCTGTGCCTGCTCGACGGCCTGCTCGGCGGCGGCGAGTGAATGCTCAAGATCGGCGGTCACGCGCGGAATATCTTCTTCGGCCTTGCGGAGGGCGTCGGCAGTGTCGGAGATTTGCATAGACAACTCACTGGTGCGCACGGTGTAATTGGCGGGATTTGCCGAAGGGTTGCGCTGCAGCTCGGCATACTCGCGACGCAAGGTTTCGAGCTGTGCGCGCGTAGCATCGGCAGTTTGTCGTGCGGCGGCGACACCGGCATCGCGCTCAGCCTTCACTTTGTCGCGGATGCGCTTGGAATCCTCAAGGCGACGAACGAGGCGGTTGCCGGTCTCGCGCGAGCTCGCCTCGCGGGCTTCCACGGCGTCGAGTGCAGCCTTCAGGCGGAGCCCGGTCGCATCGTCCTCTGCCTTCATTTGCTCGAGTTGGCCCTTGAGCTCCGTCGCTTTGGCGGCATGGGCATCACGGGTGATTTCAGCTGCCGCAGCGGTCTTCTGTGCCGCGGCAATCGCCTGGCGTTGATCGGCGATAATCTGATCGTAGCGGCCTGCGATGCCCTGGCGCGTCTCGAGCTCCTCTGCCTGGTCGGCGATGCGCTGCTCAAGCTCGGCTAAATGGGCGCGGGCATCGGCGAGTGCCTTCTTGGCGGCGTTCATCTCGCGCATGGCCGACGCGCCCTGGGCGATAAAAGTGCCCACGGCGTTAGCGGTGTTTGAGACGGCGCTCCCCAGGTCGCGGCTCGTGGCGGGAGCATACGAGGTGGTCGGGTGCGCGGCCTCGGCGGTATTCGTATCGGCAGTCTGCGGCGCGGCGATATTGCCGGTGCCGCCCTCGATCACAGAAAAGCCCGCTGCATGCGGGTCGACGGCGTCCGCGCCGATCGTGGGATGTTCGAGCTGCAGAAACGAGGGCATAGTGCTGCCCTGATCGGCAACGGGGGTCTCGCCGGGCACAAAGGTCGAGGCGGCCTCGGCGGCTTCCTCTTCCTCGGCGTCGACATCGGCATCGGCGACAGCGTTCTTCATCGCTTTGACGGCATCCATCATGGAGTCCATGACGGCGTCGAGTTCTTCTTCCGATGACACCTCGATGGGGCCCGCTGCTTGCTGCGGGGCGGCGTCCTTTTTGGGGGCGTCGTCCTGAGCGGCCGAATCGTCGTTTTGCTCGTCGGCATCTGCGGCCGCAGGGATCTCCGCTGCAGCGTCGTTATCCAAAGTGGCGTCGTCGACGTCGGTATCATTGCAGGTCACAGCGTCAGCATCTGCGGCGACGTCTGCGGAATCATCAATATGCTGTTGAGTCTGGGGGTCCAGCTCGTCTGTCATAGGCATGTGCTCCTCATCGTTGTTTGTCACCCTATGATAAAGTCTCGCGCCGACATCCCGCGCCCCGCAGCAAAGTTTCAAAACGTGTTCGATGGCTCGCGCCGATAGCAAAAATTCGGCCTCTATATTCAGTTTGCGCTTGACATTCCCTTCGCCGAAAGACGTTATGCCGTTCGCCTGCCGAGGCCTTTTCTTTTCACTTGAACACGCTAAAGTTGCATCTCAGCTTTTGGCGCGTTTATTTTTGGATGCGCGCAGTCGGCGGGCGTGCCCGTCGCGATTTTGAAAGGACTTCGTATGGGACTTTTCACTGGTAAGACCGTGATCGTCACCGGCGGCGGCAAGGCCACGCTTAAGGACGGCTCTGCTGGCTCCATCGGCTACGGCATCGATATCGCTTTTGCCAAGGAGGGCGCGAACCTCGTTATCACCGGTCGCAACGTCGCCAAGCTCGAGGCTGCTAAGGAGTCTCTTGAGGCCGAGTACGGCGTCAAGGTTCTGCCTGTCCAGGCCGATGTCTCCGCCGGCCAGGACAACGAGGCCGTCGTGCAGAACGTTATCGACAAGGCGATTGAGGAGTTCGGTCGCATCGACGCCGTCGTCAACAACGCTCAGGCCAGCGCCTCGGGTGTGACCATCGCCGACCACACCATGGACCAGTTTAACCTGGCCATTTACTCTGGCCTCTATGCCACCTACCTGTACATGCAGAAGGCCTATCCGCACCTGAAGGAGACCAAGGGCTCCGTGGTCAACTTTGCTTCGGGCGCCGGCCTGTTTGGTAACTATGGCCAGTGCAGCTACGCCGCTGCCAAGGAGGGCATCCGCGGCCTGACCCGCGTCGCCGCCAACGAGTGGGGCAAGGACGGCATCAACGTCAACATCGTGTGCCCGCTTGCCTGGACTGCTGCGCTCGAGAACTTCCAGGACGCCTATCCCGAGGCGTTCAAGGCCAACGTTCACATGCCGCCGGCGGGCCATTACGGCGACGTCGAGAAGGAGATCGGCCGCGTGGTCGTTCAGCTTTGCGGCCCCGACTTTAAGTATATGAACGGCGAGACCGTCACCCTCGAGGGTGGCATGGGCCAGCGGCCCTAATAGTTACGGCGTTTTAACAAACGCCGTAACGGGCCGACGCTGCGCGGTCACCAGAGCGACAATTTGTCATTCAAAGAGGGCGGCATGACCAGAAGGTCTATGCCGTCCTCTTTGAATGCCAACTTGTTCGCTCTGGCAACCGCTCGCTGACGTTGCCAGAGCATCGGCGTTGCCTTTGTTGTTGTAGCCGTTGGGGACGTTCTTAAATGACTAGTCACAAGGGACACTCTTGCCGGCACCTGGGGACAGTCCCTGAGTGCCGGCAGATTGGGACATTCCTTTGCAAGATGGCGCTGAAGACTGTCCCCGACGGCTAGTCGTTTAAGAACGTCCCCAACGACTATGACCCCTTTGCATCAGTTTCTGTCGAGTCGGTGCTTCTTGCGGGTTGCCCGTATAATGGTTTGCGTATGAACCGCAACCAAGGAGTTCCAGTTTATGGACCAGAGCCTTTTTAAATTCGACCTGATCGCCGAGGACCCGACGACGCACGCGCGCGCCGGCGTGCTGCACACCCCGCACGGCGACATCGAGACACCGATCTTTATGCCCGTGGGCACCAAGGCAAACGTCAAGGGTATTCCTACCGAGACCGTCAAGCAGCTCGGCGCCCAGATTGTGCTTGCCAATACCTATCATCTGTCCATGCGCCCCGGCGAGGACACCATCGCCGAGCTGGGCGGCCTGCACAAGTTCATGAACTGGCATGGCCCCATTCTTACCGACTCGGGCGGCTTCCAGGTGTTCAGCCACAACGACGCCGTCAAGCTCACCGACGAGGGCGTGCGCTTTATCGTCAACGATTACGACGGCCGCCACGTGTTCTGGACGCCCGAGGACAACATGGAAATCGCCATGAAGCTCGGCTCCGACATCTGCATGCAGCTCGACCAGTGCCCGGGCTATCCCGCCACGCGCGCCTACGTCGAGCGCGCCGTTGAGCTGTCGAGCATGTGGGCCGAGCGCTGCTACAAAGCTCATACCCGTGATGACCAGGCACTTTTCGGCATCGTTCAGGGTGGCATGCATCTGGACTTGCGCCTGCGCTCGCTGCGCCATCTGGAGGAGTGCGGTGACTTCCCCGGCTACGGCATCGGCGGCTACTCGGTGGGCGAGGACCACGAGACCATGTTCGAGACCCTGGCGCCGCTGGCTTCCGAGTACATGCCCAAGCACAAGCCGCGCTACCTGATGGGCGTCGGCAACCCCACCACCCTCGTGCGCGGTGTGGGCGTGGGCATCGACATGTTCGACTGCGTGCTGCCGACGCGCACCGGCCGCATGGGTACGGCGTTCTCCAGTGAGGGTCGCCTTAACTTCCGCAACGCGCGCTTTGCGCACGACGACGGCCCCATCGACCCCACCTGCACCTGCCCGGTGTGCACGGGCGGCTACAGCCGCGCGCTCATCCGTCACATGGTCACGCAGAAGGAGATGCTCGGC
>DBEYTJ010000085.1:0-6441 GCA_048181065.1 Collinsella sp. | reverse complement strand
CTTGCCTCCATCGGCACGCTCTTCCTCGGTGCCCTTGTACGCTCGAATGCCGTTTTTGCCAGCCTTGCTAAACACGGCCTCCACAGCCTTGGCGTCCTTGGCGCTCATAAAGAGTTCGAGGTCGTCGAGCGATTCGGCGCGGATGGTGTCGGGTACGGGCGACGCGATGCCGCCTTGCTGCACACCCACGTCGACGATGTCGCTCATATAGGTAGGCAGCGCCAGATCGGCGTTGCAGCTGATTACGATAAGTACGATAGCTGCGAACAGTGCCAGGATATGTTTTTTAAAGAGCTTGAGAATCCTCACTCGGCATCTCTCCTTTCTTGATTGCGGTCGATAATTTCGTTGGCACGTCTAAGAAGGCGCACCATCTCTTGGGTATCTGTTTCGCCAAGCTGCTCGAGGAAGGCCGCGGTGCGGTCCTCGAATTCCCGACGTTTGATTTCGATAACCTGGAATCCTTTGTCGGTCACCGTGACGTGTACGCGACGACGGTCGGTCTTTGAGTGCTCGCGCTCGACCCAGCCCTTGGCCTCGAGGGCGCGCAGGATATTGGCGATGCGGGCGCTCGAGACCCAGGCGCGATCAGCGAGTTCGCTCGGCGTGAGCGAGCCGCCGGCGCGCATGAGGGCGCGCATGACGGCCATCTCGCCACCCAGAGCCTGGTCGGCAAAGCGCGAAACGCGCTGGTGCATGCTGCCAAACTCGGTAAAGAGCTGACGCCCAAGCTCATGGAAACTGGTATCTTCCACCGAAAACCCCTAACACTAGAAACTATTTTCGGTGGAAGATGATACCCCCATACGCGGGCCTCATACAATGGGCAATATTAAGAGCTCATTAAGACTTAAAATCATTCAATTGCTAAAGCGTTTCAAAGAACTAGTATGCACGCGGTTAGGCGAGGGGTTGTCACCACCATGACGACTGGGACTCATTTATCGCCACGTGCGATGCTCCAACTTCCCGCAAGGAGACACCTAAATTAAAGGGGGATGGAGTCATGGCATTTGACTTCACGGGCAAGACCGCGATTGTCACGGGCGGCACTCAGGGCATTGGCCTCGAGATCGCCAAGGGCATCGTCGCGGGCGGCGGACACGTCGCGCTCATCGCAAGGAACGCTGCTAAGGGCGAGGCCGCAGTGGCCGAGCTTGGCGAGGGCAACAAGTTCTATCAGCTCGATGTCGCCGATGCGCCCAAGGCGCGCGAGACCGTCGAGCAGATTTTTACGGACCTGCCGCAAACCAACATCTTGATTAACTGCGCTGGCGTCATCAGCACCAAGAAGTTCGACGAGATCGATGACACCGAGTGGCGTCGCACCATCGACATCAACCTCAACGGTACCTTCACTATGATGAACGCCGTGTACCCGCACTTTAAGGCGGCCCATGCCGGCACTATCGTCAACGTGAGTTCCGTTGCGGGCAAGATCGGTGGCGGCCTGCTCGGCACAGCCGCCTACGCGAGCTCCAAGGCCGGTGTTAACGGTCTAACCAAGGCAGTCGCCAAGGAAGGCGGCAAGTTTGGCGTCCGCTGCAACGCCGTGTGCCCGTCGCTTACGTTGACCGATATGACCTCGATTCTCTCTGACGAGAACTCTCAGCGCATCATCAACGGTATTCCTCTGGGCCGCGCCGCCCAGGCCAGCGAGCCTGCGCAGATGGTGCTGTTCTTCGCTTCCGACCTCGCCAGCTTCGTGAACGGCGAGATCGGCGACTGCGACGGCGGCATCGTCCTGGACGGGTAATACCCCACGACGATTATTCGGCGACGGCTCCTGCGACTCGGGACCGTCGCCTTCTTTCTGATATAGGCGCGTGCGGCTACGATTCGCATGCATCCAAAGGAGATATATATGAGTGAATCGACTGCGGTGGAGGCGCCGGCGGCAAAGGAGCCGTTCTTTAAGATGTCCTCCATCCCGGGTGCCAATATTTTGGTGCCGCTTTTGTTGGGCTGCCTGCTCAACACGCTGTTCCCCGACCTGTTCAAAACGCTCGGCAGCTTTACGCTTGGCATGACCCAGCAGGGTGCAGGCCCGCTCGTGGGCGCTTTTTTGCTTATCGTCGGTACGACGATTTCGTTTAAGAGTGCTCCTGCCGCCGCTGCCCGCGGTGCCATCATCATCGCCGTCAAGCAAATCGTGGTCGTTGCCGTGTCGCTGCTCATCCTTTATGTGTTCAACGACAACCTGTTTGGCATCTCTGCCATGGTGATGCTGGCGGCTTGCACCGGCGCCAACAACGCTATGTACGCTGGACTGATGGGTACCATGGGCAACGAGGCCGAGCGTGGCGCTGTCGCCATCACCACGCTGGTCGTTGGCCCTCCGGTCACGATGATCGTGCTCGGCGCTGCCGGTCAGGCTCCGATCGGCTGGTCGCTCGTGGGTGCCATTCTGCCGATCGTCGTCGGCATTATTCTGGGTAACCTGTTCCCCAGCTTTAAGAAGATGATGGCCCCGGCGCTTTCCGCTATCATCGTGCTCGTCTTCTTTGCCATGGGCTCGACCATGACCTTTGGCCAGCTCATTAATGGCGGTCTCCCCGGTATTCTGCTCGGCGTGATCTGCTCGGTGGTCTTTGCAATTCCCGTCATCGCGGTCGATAAGCTCACGGGTGGTACGGGTGTCGCAGGTGCGGCCATTTCGAGCTGCGCCGGAGCCAATGTGGCCACGCCTGCTGCCATGGCAAGCGTCAACGGGGCCATGTACGGCGGCGCCGTGCTCGCGACGGCTACGGCACAGGTTGCTGCCTGCGCAATCGTGACGGCTATTTTGACCCCGCTGGTCACCAGCTGGTGCTACAAGCATTTTGAGGGCCAGGGCAACGGCAATAGCAAGGCAACGACCGACAAGGCCGCCGCAGCCGCCTAATGCCAAGCGGCAATCAAAGCTAAAAACTAGCTACGCCACAGGGCGGCCACGGGGGATCCCGTGGCCGCCCTGCAGTTTCTGTAGGGTCTCTGAGACACTTTACCCTGCTAAAGCTGGCATAACAGCTAGAGCGAACGTCGTACAAAGGCAAGGAAAAATAACATACAAATCGGTGAACGGTAGTTGTTCGCGCTCGCATTTCCTGCGGGTTTGTAAAAAACGCCCTTATGATATAAAAAAAGAAACATATAACAGCCCAGATGGAGAGGGTCGCTATGTTATCCTTCTCAGACGGGTGAAATCTTGGGTTTTGGGTTGTAGTTCCAAGGTGGACAAACGTTTTCTCTGCACCAGCGTGTGGTGAAGAACGGAAGAAGCCGGTAGTGCAAGCCGAACATTCAAGAATTCAATAAGCAGCGGTGTGAGAGAGCGCCGCATTACACGTAACTAGGAGCGTGGTTACACAATGCAGGAGGCATGGGAAGGCTTCAAGGAAGGCATCTGGACGGGAGAGGTTGACGTCCGAGACTTCATCCAGAAGAACTACACCCCCTACGAGGGCGACGAGTCGTTCCTCGTCGGTCCGACCGAGCGTACCAAGGAGCTGTGGGGCGAGGTTCTCGACCTGCTGCTTAAGGAGCGCGAGCAGGGTGGTGTCCTCGATATGGACACCAAGATCGTCACAGGTATCGTGAGCCACCCCGCTGGCTACATCGATAACGCCCATCGCGACAAGGAGACTATCGTCGGCCTCCAGACTGACAAGCCGCTCAAGCGCGCGCTGCACGTCAACGGTGGTATCCGCATCGCTTGTCAGGCTGCCAGCCAGCACGGCTATAAGGTCGACGAGAACGTTGTCGAGCGCTACACCTTCGAGCGTAAGACCCACAACGCTGGCGTCTTCGATGTTTACACTCCCGAGATGCGTGCTTGCCGCTCGGCTCACATCATCACCGGTCTGCCCGATGGCTATGGCCGCGGCCGCATCATCGGCGACTACCGTCGTGTTGCCCTGTACGGCGTCGACTACCTGATCAAGGACAAGGAGGCCCAGAAGGCTTCCACCCCGACGGTCATGACCGCCGACAACATCCGCGACCGCGAGGAGCTGCAGGAGCAGATCCGCGCCCTCGGCGAGCTCAAGATGATGGCCGAGACCTATGGTTTCGATATTTCCAACCCTGCTACCAACACGCAGGAGGCCATCCAGTGGATGTACTTCGCCTACCTTGCTGCCGTCAAGGAGCAGAACGGCGCCGCTATGTCCATCGGCCGTACCTCTACGTTCATCGACATCTACGCTGAGCGCGACCTTGCCAACGGTACCTTCACCGAGGAGCAGATCCAGGAGTTCGTGGATCACTTCATCATGAAGCTCCGCATGGTCAAGTTTGCCCGTACCCCCGAGTACCAGGCCCTGTTCACCGGCGATCCGCAGTGGGTCACCGAGTCCATCGGCGGCATGGGTGTCGACGGCCGTACGCTCGTTACCAAGATGAGCTACCGCTACCTGCACACGCTCGAGAACATGGGCACCAGCCCCGAGCCCAACATGACCGTTCTGTGGTCGACCCGTCTGCCCGAGAACTTCAAGAAGTTCTGCGCCAAGACTTCTGTCGCCAGCTCCTCGATCCAGTACGAGAACGACGACCTCATGCGCGTCTATCACGGCGACGACTACGGCATTGCCTGCTGCGTGTCCTCCATGCGCATCGGCAAGGAGATGCAGTTCTTCGGCGCCCGCGCCAACCTGGCCAAGTGCCTGCTGTACGCACTCAACGGCGGTGTTGACGAGGTCTCCAAGAAGCAGGTCGGCCCCAAGTACCGCGCCGTCGAGGGCGATACGCTCGATTACGACGACGTTGTGGCCAAGTACAACGACATGATGAAGTGGCTTGCTGGCGTGTACGTCAACTCGCTGAACATCATTCACTACATGCACGACAAGTACTGCTACGAGCGCATCCAGATGGCTCTGCACGACAAGCACGTGCACCGCTGGTTCGCTACGGGCATCGCTGGCCTTTCCGTCGTGGCTGACTCCCTGTCCGCCATCAAGTACGCCAAGGTCCACCCCGTCCGTGATGAGAACGGCATCATCGTCGACTTCGAGACCGAGGGCGAGTTCCCCAAGTACGGTAACGACGACGACCGCGTCGACCAGATCGCTCACGACGTTGTGCACCAGTTCATGGAGTACATCCGCATGAACGACACCTATCGCAACTCCGTGCCCACGACCTCGGTTCTGACCATTACCTCCAACGTCGTGTACGGTAAGAAGACCGGCTCCACGCCCGACGGCCGCAAGGCTGGCCAGCCGTTCGCCCCGGGTGCTAACCCCATGCACAAGCGCGATAGCCACGGCGCCATCGCTTCGCTGTCTTCGGTTTCCAAGCTCCCGTTCCGCGATGCTCAGGACGGCATCTCCAACACCTTCTCCATCATCCCGAGTGCGCTCGGCAAGGAGGATCAGGTGTTCTTTGGCGATATCGACCTTGATCAGCTGGGCGAGTAACTATTGTTAGTGCTATACTAACAATAACGATTACTGATTAGTGCGCCGGTTTCGGCCGGCGCCTATCGATCGAAGGAGACACATTATGAAGGTTTCTGAAGTTTCCGAGACTCAGGCCGATAACCTGGTCCACATGCTCGACGCTTACGCCGAGAAGGGTGGCCACCACCTGAACATCAACGTCTTCAACCGTGAGACGCTGCTCGACGCTCAGGCTCACCCCGAGAAGTATCCGCAGCTGACCATCCGCGTTTCCGGCTACGCCGTGAACTTCCACACGCTCACCAAGGAGCAGCAGGACGAGGTCATTGCGCGTACCTTCCACGACAAGTTCTAAAGGGACTCAACTCCCACCGGAGACCCGGTAAGGCCTACGCACTTTGCCTCTCAAACGTCCTCGCCGCTTCGCGGCTGCGGAATGTTTGCGAGACAAAGTGCCCCCGGCCTTGCCGGGTCTCCTGCGTTGTCGTCCTTTAGGGAACCACGCTAAATTAAATTGGTGTCCTCGGACATGCAAAGAGGCTCGCTGCGCACTTCGTGCGGCGAGCTTCTTTGCGTCCTGACGCTCCTATTTGGCAAGGTGTTTTTTAGAATCCATTTTGCGCTCGGCCTCGAACGCCTGCCTGTCCCAATTGAGCGGGAGCCCCGCCTCGACCCACGCCTCGTAGGCCCTCCTTATGGGCTTGAGCTCCCTTTGGCCCCTCTCCAGCATCGAGATGTACTTCTCGCTGGTGCCCAGTATGGACGCCGCCCTCACCTGGCTGACCTTCGCCGCGCGCCTGGCCGCCACGAGCTCCGAGGCGTCCCCGGGCCTCCTGATCTCGTGCGGGTGCATCAGCGCCCGGTACGCCTCCCTGGCCACGTAGCGCTTGAGGCACCTCATGACCTCCCTGTCGCTCTTCCCCCGCGTCCTCGCCCTCTCGGCGTACTCGGCGGTCTCGGGGTCGCGCATGACCCTCTGCCTCGCGATCTCGTGCAGCGCGCTGTTCGCCTGCCGGTCGCCGCCCCTGTTGAGCCTGTGCCTCACGGTCTTGCCGCT
>DBEYTJ010000084.1:0-4026 GCA_048181065.1 Collinsella sp. | reverse complement strand
TAATCTCCCAGCTCGACCACTACGAGCCCTTCAAGGCCCTTCGGCAGTTCCTCGGGCGACAGGCCCTGGAATTCTTCAGCGGGGGGCATGACGATTCGGTGATCCAGACTCACGATAACCTCCTTGGTTAGATGAACATGTTCGTCACTCTACCTCCGGGGATGCTGTATTGCAATGAGCCGCCTTAGGGCATGCGCCACAATCGCTTTAGTGATGTGAGCAAGTGTGGGCGATGATCAGCATAAACGCAGGCCGCGCAAGGCTGACCTGCATTTATAGTTTCTCGAGTGCGATTGATTTTTAATAAAGTGTTGGAGCAAGAAGCACTTTGCCAGTGCCGCGGTAGACGTTCACCAAACCTTCTCCGGAAGCGGCAGAGCCCACGAGCGATTTGCCTGAGCGCTCAACCGTGAAGTTGAGGGATCCGCTCCAAGCCAGCGCCATGTTACCGTCGATCTTGAGTTCGTCGTTGTCCAGGGTGACCTCAATAAGCTCTTCTTCGGGGCAGGGCGATTCCAGGCACAGCGCGCCGTAGCCCTGGATGCCCAGGTTGAACAGCCCTTCGTTGCCAGCAACGGCTGAAGAAACGTTGCTGCGCATAACCGTTTTGTGCTGGAGGCTGGAATAGCACGCCAGGAACAGGCCGTCGTCGAGCACGATGGAATTGCCCCAATCGGCTACGTCGAGCGTGATGATGTAGCGGTAGGTGGGCTCGAGCACCAGAAGACCCGTGCCCTGGTATTCGGGCTTGATGGCCGATTCGCTGGTGACCGCACCGCGCAGTGCCTTGCCGAACAGGTCGCCCACACCCTTAACGCCGGTGGTGCAGGTCACGTTGCCTACCATCCACTGCATGGCGCCGGCCTGAACGGTAACGGGTGCCTGGCTCAGATCGCAGATAACCTGGCGGCGACGCACGTTCATTTCGCTGGCGAAGTAAGCGTTCATAGCGGAAGCTTCGTTGACGGAAAGGTCGCGCTTCCATTCGATGGTTTTGAAGGCGCCGAACTCCTTGAGTACGGTCACGTCGTCGTTGTCGGTGAAATTGGAAATCTTGAACATAACTCTCCTCCTGTTGACGTTGGTGTGGGTTAATCCTCTTGATTGCCAAATTTGCAGAAAAGCATAGCATGCGGTGGTTCTTGCGCGGGGTGGTACGTCAGGCGCCTGGGGTGGTCGGCGGGTCGCGGTGGCGGAGCTTGCAGGGCCGACCGCGTGCGCCCCGCGCGCCTAGGGCGTCGCGCTGCAGCGGCGATCCTCTTTACGCATCCCGGGTGCACAGGGCTTGCGGTTTCTTTGCTGCTGATACGAGAAACCCCCGACACGCATCCCGCGTGCTCGGGGGTTGCGGGGGTCCTGCGCCCTAGGGCGGTCACGCTCCCTCCCCCGCGCCCCTAGGGCGTGTCGAACACCTGCGCCCCGGCAAAATCGTCGAATTTGGCGGCGTCCGCTTCCTTTTCGGCCATTAATTCCTCAAAGCCAGCCAGCGCTGCGAAGGGCATGAACTGGGTGGCTCGTTTGGGGCTGTTGGCGGCGAAGTGGATGCCGTTTTCCTTAATTCGCATTGCAATGTCGCGCAATATGCAGCGGCGTCTTTCTGCCTCGTCGAAGGCAACGTCTTCCAGGAAATCGTCTTCGCTAAGCACGGTGGCCTCCTATTTGGTTGTTGCGTTCGCGCATGGTTGCGCCCTGCTTCAAGCTGGTGCCGCGCAGCAATGCGTTCTTGCCAAAGCGGTCGCGCACGGCAATGGATGCTTTGGCCAGGTTGGCTTCTTTGCCATCGTCTTCCGAGCCGAAAAGACTGGGTTGGTCGTACTTGGTGGGTTGGAGGGCGCCCAGTGCCACCGTTAGCCTGCGGATAGGTTCGCTATTCAGCGTGTGCTTGTCGAACAATTCCAGCGCAACCTTCACTATGCGATGCGACGAATCGGTTCGTTCGGAAAGCTTGGTTGAACCGCCGCTTCCCATGCCCCATCTGCCGCTTTCGGTAAGATGGGGCTGCGCGTAGCCAACGTGCACGGATACGTTCCCGCACGAAAGCCCCTTCGCGCACAAGTCCAAGCAGCTGGCGTCTGCCATTTCCCGCAGTACGGTGCGTGCTTCGCTGAAAGAATAGTCGCGCATCAGCACCTGCCCGTTCGATATCGAATGCGCTGCGGGGCGGTACTCCTTTATCTGCTTGATGGTGCAGGGCTCCTGTCCCCAGGCGTGGTCTAGCAAGTATTCACCGTTTTTGCCGAATTCCTTTTTCAGCCATGCGGGGTTTGCCGCGCATACGCCTGCCATATCGTGGATGCCGTGTTTTGCCAGACGATGCGCGATGCCTGGGCCCACTTGCCAGATGTCGGTTATGGGCCGATGGAACCAGATTTCGCGTTTGTAGCTTTCTTCGTCCAGTATGCCTATGCCGTCGGCTGCCTTTTTTGCTTCGATGTCCAAAGCCACCTTCGCCAAAAACAGGTTGGGGCCGATACCTGCCGTGGCGGTGATGCCTGTTTCTTCAGTTACCTTGTTGCGCAGCATTTCGGCGAAGGCCTTTGCGCTCATGCGGTACAGCTTCAGGTAAGGAGTTGCATCGATGAAGCATTCATCGACGCTGTACACGTGGATGTCCTCGGTGCTTACGTAACGCAGGTATAAGGCGTTTATCTGCGCCGATACCTCCATGTATCGGGCCATGCGCGGCGTTGCCATGGTGTATTCGATCCCGTTGGGAATTTGGAAAATGCGGCAGCGGTTTTTTACGCCCAGTGCTTTCATGGCGGGGGTTATGGCAAGGCAGATGGTGCCGGACCCGCGGGTGGGGTCGGCAACCACGAGGTTTTCGGTGAAAGGGTCAAGGCCTCGATCGACGCATTCGACGCTTGCGTAGAAGCTCTTCAAGTCGATGCACACATAGCTTTTTGTGCGCTTGTTGGCAAGCATGGACCATCCCTTCCATCACATCGAAAACAGAGTTTGTTCGCTGGCTTTTATACGAACACCTGTTCTAGTATACAGATATGGACTACAGGGCGAAAGATGGCGAAATGAGGCGCGTGCACCGCGAAACGGTGGACGTGTTGGCGCGGTTCGGGCGGGATGGCCGCCTTGAGCCTTGCGTTGTCGTGCTCAAGGATTGTCGTGCTTTCCGCATCGACGAGGTGCTGATGACAAGCGGTTTCGGTCCGGTACGCCATGGCAAGCGCACGGCGCGCTTCGACATTCGCCTGGGTGGCAGGGAAACGCAGCTGTTCTTGGAGCATCAGCTGGAAAACCCCGCCACAGGAGCGGCGGATAAATATGTATGGTGGGTGCGCGCTTTCGATGGAACAAAGCGAAGTCCCGCCGAAGGCTGCTGCTGATTCGCGCGTGGGGCGCGCGGGCGGTTTGGCGCTGCGGGCAGCCGCTAGCGGCGGGCAGCGTGGGTGCGGTGGCGCCTGTGGCGTCAGGGTTCGCATCGAGTCTGGTGGCGCCACCGCCGTTGTGGATGCTGCGGCCAGATGGCTCCATGGGGCGCTGAGGTGCCGTTGGTCCCCGAGCTGCGCTTTGGCGCTGCGGGGCTCGGGCGGCGCAGGATTTCACGTCCGCCTGACGCCTCAGTGTCGCGGGGCGGTGGGGTGTGGGAGCGTTTGCGGTGTGGCTGCCGCTGGCACCGCGAATGCTGTGGGTGGTGCGCTGCCATGAGGGCGGCGGCGTGGTTGTGGGCGGCTCGTGCTGTTCCGTGCTGTTCGGCGGCGCTGGGGCTGCGGGCGCGCGGGCGGTTTGGCGCTGGTCGGCGGCACAGGGGTTGCGGGCGCTAGGGCGCTTCGTCGACGCCGGATGGCAAGATCTGCGCACTATGCATGATTCGAGGGGCCCGTGCAGCGAAAAGGGGTCCTTCCTGGCAAGATCTTCGCGCGGTGTATCCTCCGACGGCGGTTTGCGGGGCTTTTCGGATGCATGGCGCGCATATCCTGCCAAAGCCAGCTCATTTCGGATGCATGGCGCGCGAATCTTGC
Source organism: Collinsella sp. (assembly GCA_048181065.1). Classification (GTDB taxonomy): domain Bacteria; phylum Actinomycetota; class Coriobacteriia; order Coriobacteriales; family Coriobacteriaceae; genus Collinsella. The sequence continues at coordinate 46 of DBEYTJ010000084.1, read as the reverse complement.
CACGAACTGGCGATTTTCCCGTCCGAGGCCACTTTCGGGATGCATG
>DBEYTJ010000083.1:0-1074 GCA_048181065.1 Collinsella sp. | reverse complement strand
GGGGGCGAGGATTTCGCTGTTGCCTGTATGCGAGCCAATCTCCGCTATGAGAAAAACCAAAAACGGGAAGATGTGAAAAGCCACCACTATATCATCAGCTTTGACCCACGGGACGGGACAGACAACGGCTTGACCGTAGACCGGGCGCAGGAGCTGGGCGAGCAGTTCTGCAAGGAGCATTTCCCCGGACACCAAGCCCTAATCTGCACCCACCCGGACGGGCATAACCACAGCGGGAATATCCATGTGCATATCGTCATCAACTCCCTGCGGATTTACGAAGTCCCGCTTCTGCCCTACATGGACAGACCAGCCGACACGCTGGAGGGCTGCAAGCACCGCTGCACCAACGCCGCTATGGAATATTTCAAGAGCGAAGTCATGGAAATGTGCCACCGGGAGGGGCTTTACCAAATCGACCTCTTGAACGGCAGCAAGGAACGGATAACCGAACGGGAATACTGGGCGGCAAAGAAAGGGCAGCTTGCCCTTGACAAAGAGAACGCCGCCAGAGAAGCCGCCGGACAGCCGACCAAGCCCACCAAGTTTGAAACGGACAAGGCGAAGCTGCGCCGGACGATACGGCAGGCACTTTCCCAAGCCACCAGCTTTGACGAGTTTTCTTCCCTTTTGCTGCGGGAGGGCGTGACCGTCAAGGAGAGCCGGGGGCGGCTTTCCTACCTCACGCCGGACAGGACAAAGCCTATCACAGCCCGGAAGCTGGGGGACGATTTTGACAAGGCTGCTGTCCTTGCCCTGCTCACGCAGAATGCCCACAGAGCCGCCGAACAGACCAAAGCCATACCCGAATACCCCCACACCCAAAAGGGACGCTTGCGGGAGGAAAAAGCCGCAAAAACCACCCCGGCAGACAACACCTTGCAGCGCATGGTTGACCGGGAAGCCAAGCGAGCCGAGGGCAAGGGCGTGGGCTATGACCGCTGGGCGGCAAAGCACAACCTAAAGCAGATGGCGGCTACCGTTACCGCCTACCAGCAGTACGGCTTTTCCTCCCCGGAGGAACTGGACGAAGCCTGTTCTGCCGCCTATGCCGCCATGCAGGAAAGCCTTACA
>DBEYTJ010000082.1:0-8291 GCA_048181065.1 Collinsella sp. | reverse complement strand
TGTGCGAATGGGCGAGCGGGGCGGGCATCCCCGCCCGTGCCTACGCGGCAACCGAGTACGGAGGCGAGCTTTTGGGCGAGCTTCCGGGCATCGAGGTGCATGCGGGCAGGCTCGACGAGGCCGACATGGAGCGCGAGCTTTTCGGCGCGCGCATTGTCGTCGACGCCACGCACCCCTTCGCTACGCTCGCAAGCGGCAACGTCCGGGCCGCTTCGCTCGCCGTGGGTGCACGATGCCTGCGCCTTGCGCGCCCGGTCGAGGCACTGCCCAAAGGCGTCGTGTCGGTCGCGTCGATCGCCTGCGCGGCGCGCTTTCTCTCCGAGAACCCGGGTCGCGCGCTTCTCACGACGGGGAGCAAGGAGCTTGCTCCCTACACGCGCGTCGCCGATTTCGCGGAGCGCTTCTTCGTGCGTGTGCTCCCGCTGCCCGGTGCTATAACGAAGTGCATCGACGCGGGGTTTTCGCCGTCGCACGTCATCGGTATGCAGGGGCCCTTCACCCGCGAGCTCAACGAGGCGATGCTTCGGCAGGTGGGCGCCCAGTGGCTTGTGACCAAGGACTCGGGAACCGTAGGCGGCACGGCCGAGAAGCTCGCCTCCGCGCGCGACGTGGGAGCGCGCTGCATCGTGGTCGCCCGTCCCGCCGAGGGGGGCGGGGCCCTTTCGCTTCGGGAAGTGGAAGACGCGCTCTTACGGGAGTTCGCGCGCTAGGCGCTCGTCGCGCCTGTCGCGGCCCGCGAAGTCGGCTATGTCTATGGATATGACCAGCTCGGATGCCATGCGCGGTCCTATGCCGGATATCGACCACGGGCCGCCGACGGCAGCCATGAGCTTGAGGGCCGCCGCGCTCGTCGGTCTTGGCGTCTCCGGAGAACAGCTTCGAGGCGCCGTGCGCGTCCGGTCGGGCATCTCGCGGGCGGTCAGCTCGCCCGCCTCCTCCAGCTTGAGCCAAGCATAAAGGTTGTTCTTGTTCGGGAAAAGCGGCAGGCTCCTGCAGGCGGCGGGGGCGGACAGGTCGCTCCGGTGGAACTCCCGGAGAATCCCTTCGCGCTCCTCTTTCGTATGCATCGGACTCCCTCCTGGACCCAAATTGGGTCCGAGATTTTGTCCGAGGTCCCCAGTTTCCCGATGGGGCGGGTTTCGGAAAGCGTGTTCCGCTTTGAGGGCTCATTCCGGAATGGACTTTCCGTATGGGGGCTCATCTGGAAGCTGCGTTCCATTCATGCACTGTAGCCCGCTTCGTACGCCTTCCTCGACAGACTCTGTAAACAAAAAGCCGGTTGGAACGCGAATTCCAACCGGCTACAAAGCGAGATTATGTTGGGCCGTCTACGACTGCGCGCCCTCGAGGAAAAAGCGACGGCTAAAGTAGTTGTACCAGGTGACCAAGAACGTGGCGATGGCCTTCATGGCCTGGTAGCCGATGCTCAAAAACGTGACGCCTACAAACATGTACAGGTCGTTGAGGCCCAAGCCAATCACCGATAGGATGGTGAAGATCGTGAACTCGCGCTTGCGGCTCATGCCCTCGCGATGGTCGAACACGTACTTCATGCTGAGCCAGTAGTTAACCACGACGGACGTGGTAAACGAGATCGTGGTGCTCATCAAAAAGTCGAGGTGGAACAGCTCGACGAGCGCAATAAGCATGCCCCAGTCGATGCCAAAGGAGATAAGACCCACGACAGCGAACTTGAGGAACTGCTTGGTATGAGGTTGTGCCAGTGCCTTGCGCACGTAATCACATCCAATGCGTTGACGAATCGAGCAACGAGATACTTTAGAGCTTTTGCATGGGAAACGTAAGGTCTTTGGCAAGAACTATACGAACTCGCCAAATATTCAAGAGGCAATCCGCAAACGTTGTAAATCTTTCCGTAAACGAGCGAGGCCCACGAACAACACAGCGCTTGACATGTGTCATCCGCAGGTCCCCGTAGTGCAACGAGGAGGCCGGGCTACTTGGTCTGCTCGCCCTCCAGGAAGATCTTGCGCGTTACAAAGTTGTAGACCATGACCAGCGCGGTAGCGCAAATCTTGGCGATATTGGCCTCGAGGCCCAGGCCGGCGTTGAGGGCCAGCACGATGCCGTCGTTGAGCGCCAGGCCAATAACGGACAGCACGACAAAGATGATGAACTCGCGGCGGCGGCTCATGCCCTCCTTGTGTGCAAACACGTACTTCATGCTCGCGACGTAGTTAAAGATGAGTGAGATGATAAAGCCGCTGGTGTTGGCGATCAGGATATTGAGGCCCAGACCGTAGTGGAGCAGATTCATGATGCCAAAGTCGATGACGGTGGCAACGACGCCGACGACGCCGAACTTCATGATCTGCGCAAGGAGCTTTTGCATGGTACCTGCCTTAGGGTGGCGCAGGGGCGCCGTGGAGATGACAAACTCAGCAAGTTTAGCCAATCCCCGCAGGCGGGGCTATGCGCGCTCCTCGATAGCACCGTATCTATATGCATCGAGCAGTTGGCGCAGGTCCTGGATCTGGCTGCGAATCTTGACGCCAGTATCGGTGTCGCTCACCATGCGGCGACGGTCTGCTTGGTCAAAACGGTTGGTCTCGCTTTCGATGTCCACGTTGCGGGTGAGCGCCTCGGCAACGGTGGTAAAGGCCTGGTGCGACTTGAGGCGGCATCCGCGCGAACTCGAGATGAGCGTGTAGCCGGCGATGCCCGTTTTGGGGTGGTAGGCGCGGCAGAAACCGCCGTCGATGACCAGCAGCTTGCCGTTGGCACGGATGGGCTGCTCGCCCCTGGTGGTCTTGACCGGGGTGTGGCCGTTGATGATGTGTCCGGTCGGCGAACATGCCATGGGGGCGACGCCGAACTCGCGCATGATGTCGTCGCAGACCGAGGGTGACTTGGTAAGCGTAAAGTACGGGTCCATCGGCTCGACCCACGTGCTCTTGTCGGCGATGTAGGCGCGTTCGAACGTGCGCACCACGCGTCCGCTGGCGGGTGAGTTAAAGCCGATCCACAGGTACCACATCCAGTCGAGGGCGTCGCGGTCGCCCACGCGCCAGGCGCGGCGGGCGATGCGGTCGCAAAAATCGAGATAATCGCGGCCGGCGTGCCAGGTACCCAGGCAGTTCATGCTGCTAAAGGTACCATCCTCGTTGAGCGGCACACAGCCATGGAACAGCAGGTTGCCGTTGGTGACCTTGTACATCGAGCCGTGGGTGTAGAGGAAATCGATATGGCGATGCAGATGATCGGCGGTGACAAACTCGGACACGAGCTTGTCGATGATGTGTTGCTCCTGAGGCGTGAGCGTGTAAGGGTCCGTTGGGTCGACGGTGGGGAAGTCGTTGGTCGTGAGCGGCCACACGCAGCCGTCGGCAAGCGTGACCGTGCCGGTGCCGTGGTCGATCTTGTCGAGCAGCAGGCGGTCGGCCATGTCGAACTCGGGGTGGCGCTGGATAATCTGGCCCTCGAGCTTAAAGAGCAGGACGTTAATGGCTTTGATCAGCGGGCTTATCGGCTCGCCGGCGGTATAGGTGGCGTCGGCGAAGGCGACAAGCTCGCGCAGCGAGATGCCGTAGTCGTTCTCGAGGATCTCGTAGTTGTCGTAGCGCAGGTTGTTGCGCAGCACCGTGGCGATGCAGGCGGGCTCACCGGCCGCAGCGCCCATCCACAGCAGATCGTGGTTACCCCACTGAATATCGAGCGAATGATAGGTGAGCAGGCGGTCCATAATCTTGGCCGCACCGCCGCCACGGTCGAAGATGTCGCCCACCAAGTGCAGGTGGTCGACGGCGAGGCGCTTGATGAGTGAGGCGAGCGACTCGATAAAGTCGTCGGCGCTGGCAGTCTCCAAGATGGATTCGATAATGCGCTCGTGATAACGCACGCGGTAGTTGTTCTCGTCTGGATGCGTGTGCAGCAACTCGTCGATGATGTAGGCGTAATCACGCGGGATGGCCTTACGCACCTTGGAGCGAGTGTAGCGACTCGAAAGCGAGCGGGCAACCACAATGAGCTGGTCGAGCATGGTCTTGTACCAGGTGGGCGAGTCCTCGCGCCGGCTGCGGACAAGATCGATCTTCTCGCGCGGATAGTAGATGAGCGTGCACAGCTCTCCCTTTTCGTCAAAGGAGAGCGTGTCGCCAAAGATCTCGTCGACATGCTCGCGCACGACGCCCGAGCAGTTGTTGAGGATGTGCATAAAGGCTTCGTATTCGCCATGCACATCGCTCATAAAATGCTCGGTGCCCTTGGGCAGGTTGAGGATGGCCGAGAGGTTGATGATCTCGGTGAATGCGGATTGCTCGGTGGGGAACTGTCTCGACAGCAGGCGAAGATACTTGAAGTCTTGCGGATTGCGATCGAATGCGACCATGAAGCACCTTCCGATGTGGTTGGTAAAACTGATAAACATCGTCAAACGTTTATCAGTATGCGCCGGCTTTGTTTCGATTTAGCGCCGGTGGCTGAATTGCCGGCTGAACGGTTTGCTAAATCGATTTAGTTGAGGTTGATGTGTCGGTTAAGTGGAGACGAAAGGGATGATTTTGCCTATGTTGGCCCATGGCGGGGATGGGGATGGTGATGATAAAGATATTCAATGCCAATGGTTCGAATTGGTAAATAGTGGACATTTGTATCGTATTTAGGCTTGCTGTGCGATAATTTGCGTAGCAATACTTAAGAAGCCTCATATGAGTGATTTTGTCCTGACCTGTGAATCCGCCGCCGATCGAACCCGTGAGTTCTTTGCGTCGCGCAATATTCCTGTCGTGTGTTTTCATTACGAGATTGATGGCGTTGTCCATGCGGACGATCTGTACCAGTCGATTTCACCGGACGAGTTTTTTGCTCAGATTGCCGCGGGTGCCATGCCCAAGACGTCTCAGGTGAGCGTGGGTGAGTACGAGGAGTTTTGGGAGCCGTTTGTTGCCGAGGGTAAAGACGTGCTGCATCTGACGCTGTCGTCGGGTATTTCGGGCACGTATGGTTCGGCTTGCGTTGCGGCGCAGATGCTCGCGGATCGCTATCCCCAGGGCGGCAAGGTGCGCGTCATCGATTCGCTGGGGGCGTCTTCGGGCTTTGGCCTGTTGCTGGAATATACCGCCGACGTGCGCGATAGCGGCGCTTCGCTCGACGAGACGGCCGCTTGGATTGAGGAGCATAAACTCAACCTTCACCACTGGTTCTTCTCGACCGATCTATCGAGCTACCTGCGCGGCGGTCGCATTTCGGCCGCGAGCGCGATTATCGGCACGGCACTCAAGATTTGCCCGCTTATGATGGTCGATTGCGAAGGCAAGCTGTCGCCACGTGAGAAGATCCGCACCAAGAAGCGCGCGATTTCCGAGATGGCTAAGACCATGATGGCACACGTGCAGGACGGTGCGGATTATTCGGGTAAGTGCGTCTTGTCCCATTCGGCGTGCCGCGAGGATGCCGAGGCCGTTGCGGCGCTGATTGAGGAACAGGTTCCGCAGCTCAAAGGTAAGATCGAGATCAATAACATCGGTGCTCTGATCGGTTCGCACACCGGACCTGGTACGGTGGCGCTCTTCTTTATGGGCGACAAGCGCGTGGATTAACTTGGCCCATCACGTCGCTGCATGATTGCTCAAACGAAAACGGCCCGCCTCACGTTTGTGGGGCGGGCCTTGCTGTTGCGGCTAGCGTTTCTTTCCGCGGAAGAAAAAGCCGTGCAGCGACGGCTTAAGGCCGCGGTTGGCGCGATGCTCCTCGACGCGCTCGTGGATCGAAGCGACGCGCTCGATAACCTCGTCGGGAATCGGCACGTCGGGATTCATGTTCTCGACCTGGCTGACCTCGGCGGCGGCAACCTGGTCGATAATGGGCACATCGTCGCGCGAGATGACGGGCGTGGCCTCTTCTTTCATCTTGCGGTAGCGCTGCATCATGTCGGTCTGCAGCTGCTGGGCCGAAGGCGGCGTCCAAATGATGGCGTTGGCACCGGCGGCGATGGTCTCACGGATGCTCTCGGGTGTTTTGCCGCCCGGTGCGATGAGCGGCAGGTTGGGATAGTGCTCGCGCAATTCGCGTAGGACCTGCGGCGTGTTCTTGCCGGCCGCGATGTTGAGGATCTTGGCGCCGGCGCGCACTTTGGCATGCGCGTCATCGTCGCAACGTACGACCGTGGCGATGACGGGGATGTCTGCGATGTTGGTGATGTGTTCGACCATCTCGGCAGTGGCGGGGGAGTTGACCACGCAGCCCGCCGCGCCCTGCATCTCGGAGACGGCTGCCATCTGTACGGAGCGCTTGCCGGTCGTAGTTCCGCCGCCCACGCCTACAAAGACCGGGCACTCGGCGACGGTCAACAGCGCCTGCGTAATGGCCGGCTGTGGCGTGAAGGGGTAAACGGCAAAGACGGCATCGGCGTTGGAGTTGCGGATGACCGCGACGTCGGTGGTGTAGATAAGCGACTTGATGCGACGACCGAAGAGCGTAAAGCCGCTGGCCTCCTCGATCTCGTCGGGCATGCGGAGGGCCGCCTTGCGCAGGCGCCCGTCGATGGGCAGCGGCTCCATAGGGAGCAGTCCGTTGGGGGTCACGGCTACCTGGGGCTCGGTGAACTCGTCTGCAAGCTCGACCTCGGAAAAATCGACCGAGGCGACGATGTCCTCGTGAACCTCGGCGGGAACATCGATGGGGGTCTGGTCGTTTGTCGCGGCAGGCGTGTCGAAGGAGCTGGTGCCGACAAAGGCGTCGACGCGCTCGTTTAGGTCGTTGAGAGAATCCATGGCGGTCCGTTTCTATGCTGTGCACCCGTCAGCGTACGACCGGCGCTACGTTGCTAAATCGTTTGACGAGTTGATTTTTCCCCGCTGCGCCATCCGTTAGACCGAAGGGCCGGCGAACGTGAAGGAGCTGTGGTGGCGGGTATTGAGGTGCTATCTTGAATGTCCCGTTTAAAAGAGAGGTGACGCGGAATGGAATTCACAGCAATGTTGGGCTCGATTGGCCTGTGTGTGGGCGCAATCGTAGCCGCCGCGGTCATCTACTTTGTGGTTACGGCCATTAAAGGCAAAAGAGCCGAGCGCAAGGAACGCGAGGCACTTAAGCAGCACCGTGACCAGCAGGACAAGCGCGCACGGAGATAGTTTGTTGAGTTTTGAATCCGTGCGCTAGCTGCGTTTTCGGACCAGGGCGATGTAGAAGCCCTCAAAGTCGCGGCTGGGCGGAATGGTCAGCGTGCCGGGCATTCCGTTGGCGACGGACGAGACGTGGCCGGCGGCGATGGCCTCGGTGAGGGCGTTGCTCTCGACGCGCGGCTCTTCGCCAGCTTCCTGAGCACGGCGCGTTTCACTTTCGCTCGGCGTGCCGTCGAGGGGGATGAGCTCGCAGTCCATGTGCTTGTCGAGGGCCTCTTGCAGGGCGTCCTCGTTTTCCTGCGGCATAATCGAACAAGTCGAATAGACGAGCGTGCCGTCCGGTTTGAGGGCGCCCATGGCGCGGTCCAGAAGTGCTCGCTGCGAGCGGGCGCACTTGCCGAGCAGCTGCTCGGTGAGGCCGCGCAGACTCTTCTCGTTGCCGCTGATGACGGTGCCTGTGCCGGTGCAGGGAGCGTCGAGCAGGATGCGGTCAAAGCGGAAAAACTCGTCGAGCTCGCGTGCGTCGATGCGCATGACGGGCACGTTTTTGGCGCCTTGGCGGTGGAGGTTGGCTTCGAGCTTTTCGGCGCGGGGAATGCTCATCTCGCAGGCCGTGAGGTGCGCCTGTCCCTGCGTGAGGGCGGCGATCTGCGTCGTCTTGCCACCGGGGGCCGCGCACATATCCAGGATGTCCTCGCCGGTCTGAGCGCCCAGGATCAGCGGCGGCATCATGGACGACAGGCTCTGCAGATAGATTTTGCCGTCGCGGTAGATGTCGAGATCCCACAGGTCGGAAACCTGGGCCTCGGGCAGGATGAAGGCGTCTGGGTACCAGGCGACGGGGTCGTGGGCGATGCCGGCTGCGTCGAGCACGGCGGCGATGTCCTCGGCGGTCGCCTTGAGCGTGTTGGCACGCAGTGTGACTGGGCGTGTGGCCGCGGCGCCAAAGCCTTCGATCATGAGCTCGGCATCGGTGGGGGCATAGGCGCCGGCAACCGTGTCGACCAAAAAGCGCGGCAGGTCGGCGGCGCAGGGAAGGGCGGCAAGCTGGTCGGAAAGCTCGGTAGCGGCAAACTGCCTAAGCTTGAGCTCGGGCTTAACCTGCTTTTTCTGCTTACGACGACGCGGCTTGGACATCCGTCTTTCCTTCCCGTCCCAAATTGACTACTTTCCGGGCACGCCGCTGCTGGCGTGCTTTAGTACTGGCTC
>DBEYTJ010000081.1:0-8732 GCA_048181065.1 Collinsella sp. | reverse complement strand
GGAACGGATAGGCCTGCCTCGTTGAGTGCGGTGATGACGCCAGCCGCGATACGGTCCGATCCGCAGAGCACGCCATCGAAAGCAATCTCGCGCGCGAGGATCTGGTGCATGGCCTGATAGCCGTCTCCGTTGTTCCAGCCGGTATAGATAACGTTTGCGTCTGGGAGGTCTTCGCCCAAGACGGCACGGTAGCCGCGCAGGCGGTCGACAACAGCGGGGTTGTCTTGCGGTCCCAACACGGCGACGATATCTTTGCGCCCGCGTTCCTTCATGGCGAGTGCCGCAAAGTGTCCGCCCTCTTCGTCGTCAGAGTAGACCGTCGAGAACACATCGCGATAGGGGTGGCCCTCGAGCTGGCCGCACAACACGGTGGGTACGCCCAGCTCGCGCAGCACCTCGAGCAGCTCACTGCCCTTGTAGGGGGAGACGTCGATCACGGCGTCGAACGAGCGGCGCTCAAAGTGCTCGCGTGCGCGGTTGCGCTCATGCGTAGAAGACGCCTGTAAGATAACGGGCAGATAGGACGACTCCGACAGTTCCTCGGTAATGCCGCTCAAAAACTCGCTATAGGTGGGGTCGCTGAAGAGTTCACTCAGGGGCTCGGTCACGAGCACGGCGATGATTTCCGTGCGCCCGACAGCGAGCGCTCGGCCACGAGCGTTGGGGACAAAATTGACTTCCTTGGCCGCCGCGCGGACGCGCCTTTTGGTTTCCTCGCTAATGCGGGGCGAATCGTTGAGAGCGCGCGATGCCGTGGAGCGCGACACGCCGGCAGCTGCGGCAACCTCGGCAAGCGTAGGTGCGGTGCGAACTGGTTGGGTCATGGCGTCTCCTGGAGAATGCGGTCGATGTTGTCGCTGATACGGGCTGGTGCGGATACAGCTTACTATAGCGCGTCTGAACAGCGTTCATGATATCCGGTGACCGGTGTCGTTTTGCAACCAAGCCGCAATCGAATACGTCTCGTATGGGTGAGATATCAGCGGGCGTGGCGGTTGCCTACGAGCTTAAGAACGATGTCTTGAGCTGAGTTTCGATACTCAGGGTGACATAAGTGTCGCGGTTGTACAACCGGTTGCACCGTTAACCCGACCAAATCGACCGTTCAGCGGACAACCGGTTGCACAGTTTTTTGCATCGCCCGTAAGATAAGGACAACCGGTTGCACAAGAATCACTACGATGACGAAGGAGCATCACCATGGACACCATTAACGATTGGGAAAACCAAGCGCTCACCCATAGGAACCGCCTGGCACCCCATGCGTACTTTATGGGTTATGAGACCGCCGATCTCGCTGCAACGTACAGCCGCGAGCTGTCGCGCGGGTTTGTCCAGCTGTCCGGCTCGTGGCAGTTCCGCCTCTTTGAGGGCCCCGCTGCCGTCTCTAACGAGGAGCTTTCCACGTACGAGCCCGAGTGGGATCACGTGGAGGTTCCGCACCTGTGGCAGGTGGACGGCTATGGCAACCTTGCCTACACCGACGAGGGCTTCCCGTTCCCGGTGGATCAGCCGTTCGTTCCCTCTGACGATCCCACGGGCGTGTACCAGCGCATCGTCAACCTTCCCGCCGTTCCTGCCGGCGCTCGCGAGATCATTCGCTTTGACGGCATCGAGAGCTATGGCGAGCTGTACGTCAACGGTCAGTTTATCGGCATGACCAAGGGTTCGCGCCTGTCTGCCGAGTTCGACGTGACCGACGCGCTCGTCGAGGGCGACAACCTGTTTGCGGTCAAGGTCCTGCAGTACAGCGATGGCAGCTATATCGAGGATCAGGACATGTGGTGGGCCTCGGGCATCTTCCGCGATGTGTACCTTATGCAGCGTCCCGCCGCACGCCTGGTCGACTTTAGGTTCCGCACGCACCGCGAGGGCGATGCCGCTCTGATCACGCTCGATACGGTTGCCGAGGGAGCTACCCGCGTTGTGTTTACGCTCAGTGATGGCGAGAACGTGGTGGCTACGGGTGAGTGCGTCGACGGCCATGCCGAGTGCAACGTGACCGATGCCCACTTCTGGAATCCCGAGGATCCCTTCCTCTATGACCTTACGTTTGAGGTCTACGACGGTGACCAGGTCAGCGAATACGTCCCGCATCGCCAGGGTCTTGCCGAGGTGACGGTCGAGGGCAATCATATCTACCTCAACGGCACTTACTTTAAGATGCATGGCGTCAACCGCCACGATCACGACGATCACAAGGGCCGCGCCGTGGGCCTCGATCGCATGCGCCGCGACCTGGAGCTCATGAAGCAGCACAACATCAACGCGGTGCGCACGTCCCACTACGCCAACGACCCGCGCTTTTACGAGCTGTGCGACGAGTATGGCATCATGCTGGTCGCCGAGACCGATATGGAGAGCCACGGCTTCGAGAATATCGGCAATATCGCCCTGGTCACCGACGACCCGGCATGGGAGCCGGCCTACGTCGACCGCATTGAGCGCCTGGTGATGCAGGAGCGCAACCACGCCTGCATCATTATGTGGTCGATGGGCAACGAGAGCGGCTATGGCTGCAACATCCGCGCGATGTACGCCAAGGCTCACGAGCTCGATGGTCGTCCGGTCCATTACGAGGAGGACCGCAACGCCGATACCGTCGACGTTATCTCCACCATGTACTCCCGTGTGTCGCAGATGAACGACTTTGGTGAGCATCCATTCCCCAAGCCGCGCATCAACTGCGAGTACGGTCACTCCATGGGCAACGGCCCCGGAGGCCTGTCCGAGTACCAGGAGGTCTTCGATCGCTGGGATTGCATCCAAGGCCAGTTTATCTGGGAATGGTGCGACCACGGTTTGGCTGCTGTGACCGAGGACGGCGTTGCCTACGATATGTATGGTGGCGACAACGGCGATTACCCCAACAACAGCAACTTCTGCATCGATGGCATGGTGTTCCCTTGGCAGCAGCCGAGCCCGGGCCTCACTGAGTATGGTCAGGTCATCTGCCCGGTTCGCATGGCTTATGACGCCGAGGCAGGCGAGCTGACTGTCACTAACAAGCGTTGGTTTACCACCCTCGAGGATGTCTGCCTGTCGGCCGAGACCCTGGTGGACGGCGACGTGGTCTGCCGCAAGACGCTCATGCCCGGTGCGGTTGCCCCCGGCGAGTCCGTCCAGCTGCCACTGGTGATTCGCGAGGCCGCAGTGGGGGAGACCCTGCTGACCGTGCGCGCTTACACCATGGCCGCTCACGTCTGGTGCGAGCCGATGTTCCAACTGGGCGCAAGCCAGTTTGCCATCGCAAACCATCCGGCGCCAGCCATCGCGGCTCCCACTCGTCCTGAGCTTACGGTCGAGGAGACCGAGCAGGAGATCCGCATTCACTCCCTCAACGGCAAGCTGACCTTCAGCAAGGTAAACGGTACCGTGAGCGAGTGGAAGGCATCCGGCCGCGACGTCATGGCCTCCGGTCCCCAGGTTGGTTTTTGGCATCCGCTCGTCGACAACCACGCTCAGGAGTATGACTCCCTGTGGAAGGACAACTTCATCGATGTGATGCAGACGTCTACCCGCAAGGTTTCTTGGAAGCAGGACGGCAATGTGGTCGTCGTTACCGTGAGTCAGCGTATCGCTCCTCCCGTCCGCGCGTTCGGCATGCGCGTCGAGCTCGTCTACACCGTGCTTCCGAGCGGTCGCGTCGACCTCAAGGTTTCCGGCGAGCCCTACGGTGACTATTCGGACATCATCCCGCGCATCGGTATCTCCTTCGAGGTCCCCGGTTGCGATCGCGCCGTCGAGTGGTATGGCCACGGCCCGGGCGAGAACTATCCGGACTCGCTGCGCGCCAACCCGGTCGGTCATTACCGCACCACGGTCGACGATATGTTCACGCCCTACGTTATGCCTCAGGACTGCGCCAACCGCGAGGGTACCCGCTGGGTTGCCCTGCGCTCTAGCCACGGTGACGGCGTACTGGTGACTCGTCCGGCTGACGCTGCCTCCAACCCGTTCTCGTTCTCGGCATGGCCCTATAGCTGCGAGGTCATCGATAACGCCAAGCACGTCTACGATCTTGTCCCGGGCGACACGGTTACGGTCAACATCAACGACCAGCTGCTCGGCCTTGGCTCGAACTCTTGGGGTTCCGAGGTGCTCGATTCCTATCGCACCCGTTTTGAGAGCTTCAGCTTTGAGGTGTCCCTGCGACCGCTGACGTCTGCCGATCTGGCTCAGGCGCTGGCACCCATTAAGGAGGCATAAGTCATGCATATCTTTAACTCGCGTGCCGATTTCGACGCCCAGATGAAGTCCGTCAAGAAGTGGATGCGTACCGGTCAGGCACTCGACGGCGTTTCTGAACTGCAGCACGATGTGGCGTACTCTATCGGCGACTCGCTGGTGTATTGGTGGGTGAACGCCCACGAGGCGGCTACTGCCGATCTGGTCGGTCACCGTCGCTACCATGCCGTGCTCGCCCCGCTCGACGGCAATCTGACCGTTGAGGTGGCTTCCAAGGCCGATCTTACCTGTACGCGCGCCTACAGCGATATCGATGATCGCGAGCGCTTTGAGGGTACGGGGGAGACCGTGACGATTCCCACCGGCGGCGTTGCCGTCGTCGAAATTGACGAGGCCTACCGTGTCGTGGCCGATGCCGCGGATCCCCGCGTCGTGGTACTGCACGTGACAGTCGAAGGTTATTCCTTCCCCAACAAGTAGTATTCGTCCGCCTGGGCGTTTGCTTCGCGCCGTTAAGGGGGATGGCTTTGTTGACTCCCTTTTCCCCATTCCCCTTAGCAGGTGCGCCGTCCGTGTTTGCACTTGCAGCTCGGACGGGTTTAGATGACATTTAACAGATGATTGGGAGGGCTTATGAGCTCTGAAAAACGAGGAACGATTGGTTCGTTCGCTCTGCTGGGCATGACGGTCGCCGCCGTGTTCGGTATCAAGAACATCATCAACAACAACGCGGCCATCGGCTTGGCAGCTGCGCCGTCGTTCTTCTTCGCCACGCTTTTGTACTTTGTCCCCTATACCCTGGTTACCGCCGAGTTCGTCGGCCTCAACAAGGACTCCGAGTCTGGCGTGTACGCATGGGTTAAGACCTCGATGGGTGGTCGCTGGGCGTTCCTGACGGCATTTAGCTACTGGTTCGTTAACCTGTTCTTCTTTGCGTCCGTCCTGCCCAACGTCATCATCTACGCGAGCTACGTGTTCTTTGGTGCCAACGCCGAGCTTTCGCAGCTGTGGATCACCATTATCGAGATCGTCGTCTTTGCTATCGCCACATGGGTTTCGACCAAGGGCGCTAAGTGGATCGGCTCCATTTCCTCCTTCGGTTCGACCGCGGCTCTCGGCCTGACCGCCGTGTTCATCCTGCTGTCCCTGGCTGCTGCCTTTGGCGGCGTTGAGTTCGCTACGGCTCCTACTCCCGCTAACATGGCTCCCGACATGAGCAACTTCGCAACTGCGTGGGGCTTCTTCGGTACGCTTGCCTGGATCATCCAGGGCGTTGGCGGCGCTGAGTCTGTCGGCGTGTTCCTTAACGACCTTAAGGGTGGCGTCAAGGCCTTCGTGCGCACCGTCGTTATCGCCGGCCTGACAATCGGCCTTCTGTATGCAGGCGCTTCACTGCTGGTTAACCTGTTCATCCCCGAGGGCGGCGTTGCCATCTCCACCGGTATCTTCGACGTATTCGGTGCTGTCTTTGCCCACTTTGGCATTCCCATGGAAGTGTCTACGCGCGCCATCGGCTTGATCCTTCTCGCCGCCACGCTGGGCTCCCTCATGATGTGGACCTCCGCTCCCATCAAGGTCTTCTTCACCGAGATCCCCAAGGGCGTCTTTGGTAGCAAGATCGTCGAGCTCAACGAGCACGGCATTCCTGCCCGCGCTGCCTGGCTGCAGTTCGCCATCGTCGTCCCCATCCTGATCATCCCGGCCCTGGGCTCCGGTAACCTCGACGACCTGCTCATGATCGTCACCAACATGACGGCTGCCACCGCTCTGCTCCCACCGCTGCTGATTTTGCTTGCCTACTTTATGCTGCGCAAGAACTTTGACGCCGCTCCCCGTGGCTTCCGCATGGGTTCGCGCAGCTTTGGCCTGGTCGTTGCCGCATTCCTGCTTGTGGTCTTCTGCTTCGTGCTTATCTGCGGCACCATTCCGCTCGATCAGCCGCTGTGGCTGACGCTGGTCTACAACGTTGGCGGCGTGGTTGTCTTCTTGGGCCTTGCCGTGATGTGGTACAACCGCTACATCAACCGCCTGCGCGAGACCGATCCCGAGGCCGCCGAGAGCGAGCTTCGCCCTTCCGTCCTCGATATGATGGAGTAGCGGCTAGGATTAATCTACGGCTGTGGAATAAATCGATTCCCTTTCCTAAGGAGGGGCTTTACGAGGCCCCTCCTTTTGTGTTTTGGGGCATGGTCTTGGCCCCCGTGGTCAAAAAATGCCAAATATGAGTACTGTTGCAAAAGAAGTGCCATATTTTTCGGCCTGCTCTGAGCGAAAATGGGCTCAAAATCGATTTATCTAACTCCCTTTAAAGGGCGTTTGACGGCTTTCAACCTCTTCGAATCGCTCAAGCTAGGCAATTTGCTCTCGATTTTGCTGCTACTAAATTTGTGACAGTACTCATATTTGCCACTTTTTGACCACGGGGTATCCGGAGGGGCCCTCGATAAGCATCTAACGCTACAATAACTACCACGTGGCTGGGTTTGCCGGCCGAATGTGTGATGTCGTGGGAGGGGACATGGTCGAGTTTACAAAGACGATTAAAGATCCGTTGGGACTACACGCCCGCCCGGTTGCGCTGCTCTATGACATCATTGCCAAGCACCGTAGCGACGTGTCGGTCAGCATCGGCGACCGCCATACCGACGGTCGCGATGTCATGGGCCTCATGGCTCTCTACGGCGAGTGCGGCGAGGACATCATCTTTCGCGTTTCGGGCGTAGACGAGGCTTCCTGCGTTACGTCGATCAGAAACCTCTCGCTCTAAGCATGACAGGGCGCGGCAAAGGACAGCTCTTTGCCGCGCCTTTTTGTTTCGTATAGGAAACTTTTTCGAAATCTGAATAGGGACCCTTTCCAAAAAGTTAACCACGTGCTAGTTTACTAAAGCGAACATAGACGTGGTTAACTTTTATCGCGTCGATGTTGAGGACGAACTGACGTTAGGAGCCACTCATGTCTTGCGGACCGCAGATGCCGGCCATGCCGCTTTCGATGGTAAAAGCGGGCGAAACCGTGCGCGTGTCTCGTGTAAAGGGCAATGAGGACATGAAGCACCACCTCAAGGACCTCGGCTTTGTCGAGGGCAGCGAAATCCACGTGGTGAGCTCGAGTGGCGCCAATATCATCGTCACGGTGCTGGGCGCACGCTTTGGCATCGATTCCAAGGTTGCCATGCACATCATGACCGTCGGTTAGTCCGCAGCATTTCATAAAAACCGAAAGGGGGACAAGAGGATGAAGACGTTGGGTGACGTTAAGGTGGGCGAGAGCTCTACCATCGTCAAGCTTCACGGTGAGGGTGCGCTTCGCCGTCACCTTATGGACCTGGGGCTCATCAAGGGCACTTCGTTCAAGGTCGTGAAGGTTGCACCGCTCGGTGATCCGGTCGAGATCAACGTGCGCGGCTACGAGCTTTCCATCCGCAAGGAGGAGGCTGCCGTCGTCGAGGTCCAGTAAGGGCTCGCGGCGCATATATCTGCAGATAAAGTTAGGTTTTTCTAACTTAATGCAGCATCTTTGAAGCACATTATCCAGCCTGCGCGGAGAAAGCAGCGCGGGCACACAAGGAAGAAGGATTGAATGGCGGATTCTCAGATCCATGCCGCGCTGGCGGGTAACCCCAACTGCGGCAAGACCACGCTTTTCAACCTGATCACCGGCGCCAACGGCTACGTTGGCAACTGGCCCGGCGTCACGGTTGAGAAAAAGGAAGCCAAGCTCCTAAGCGACAAGAACGTTACCATCACGGACCTCCCTGGCATCTACTCGCTTTCCCCCTACAGCCCCGAGGAGCAATGCTCGCGCGATTACCTCATGAGCGGCGAGCCCGATGTCGTCGTCCAAGTCGTCGATGCCACCAACCTCGAGCGTAACCTGTACCTGGCGCTTCAGGTTATCGAGACCGGCCTGCCCGTGGTCGTTGCCCTCAACATGGCCGACCTGGTCGAGAAGAACGGCGATAAGATCGACACGGACAAGCTCTCCAAGAAGCTCGGTTGTCCGGTCATGATGATCTCGGCCCTTAAGAACAAGGGCATCAAGGAGCTGTTCGAGCAGGTCAAGAAGTCCGCTGCTTCCAAGGGCCAGGTGCCGGAGCACAAGTTCGATTCCTCCATCGAGGACGTTCTGGACCACATCGAGAACAATCTGCCGGCGAGCGTTCCCGCCAACAAGCGCCGCTACTACGCTGTCAAGCTGTTCGAGCGCGATGCGGACGCCTGCAAGCTCATCAACCTCACCAAGGAGAAGGCCGCTCGCGTCGAAGGTCTGGTCGCTCAGTGCGAGCAGGACTGCGACGATGACGCCGAGTCCATCATCACCGGCGAGCGTTACGGCGTGATTGCCCACATCATTGACGAGTGCCTCACCAAGGCTCCGGCAAAGATGAGCACCTCCGAGAAGATCGACCGCGTGGTTACCAACCGTATCCTGGGCCTGCCGATCTTTGTGGTCATCATGTTCTGCGTGTACTACATCGCCGTTTCTACCTTGGGCGGCACGGTGACCGACTTCACCAACGACCAGCTCTTCGGTACCGACGG
>DBEYTJ010000080.1:0-18261 GCA_048181065.1 Collinsella sp. | reverse complement strand
CCGCAAGCGCGTCGAGCTCGGTAAGCCCATCAAGGTTGCCGGTGCCCACACCGTTGCCATCTCGCTGTACCGCGAGATCAAGGCCGAGGTTGTCGTTCTCGTCGGCGTTACCGCCGAGGAGCTCGCTGCCGAGGCTGAGGTTGAGGAGACCGCTGAGGTCGCCGAGGCCGAGACCGCCGAGGTCGAGACCGAGGCTGCTGCCGAGTAGCATTTGCTGCAACGCAACAATCTTGTTCTAAGAAGGGCGCTCTGGGAGACCAGGGCGCCCTTTTGTTTTTTGCGCTGGGTGAGTTCATAGCAGTCATTGAGATGCGGTCCCGTGCATAGGACCGTTTATCCGTTTGGTTCGGTGATGATTGCCAAGGCGCGGCTCGATTTATAGCCGTGGCTGATACTATGGATGCTCGCAAGCGATATGAATGAGGATGCTCATGGCATATGACGATAGGGAGACGGGGCTGACGGTCGAGGACCGTGGCTCCAAGTTGGGTCTCCCCCAAAACCAAGATGCAGAGGCCAACGTACTGGCCGCTATGCTGCTATCGCCCGAGGTGGTCGAAGAGGCTCAGGTCGAGCTGCAGCCCGATGACTTCTATCGGCCCATTCATAAGACCATCTATACCGCGATGGTCGATATGTACAACAGTCGCATCCCCATCGACTCCATCTCGCTGATCGATTACCTGCGAAGCATCAACAAGCTCGATGCCGTGGGTGGCGAGGCGTACATTTTGGAGCTGATGGGTCAGACCCTGTCGCTCGTCAACTGGCAGCACCATGCCGCCATCGTTCGTCGCGACTCGATGTTGCGCGAGCTGATTGGCGCCACCAACGAGATCAACGCGCTGGCCTACAACGCCCCCACCGATACTAAGGAGGTCGTGGAGCTGGCTGAGAGCAAGCTGCTCAAGGTCACGGCGCGTGAGGTCAAGTCGAGCTACAAGACGCTGACCGAGTTTATGGTCGAGGCCTATAACGAGGCCGAGGAAGTGTGCAAGGCCGGCGGTCAGGCCGCAGGCGTGCCCACGGGCTTCCCGTCGCTCGATCGTATGCTCATGGGCTTCCGCGAGGGCCAGCTCATCATTATCGGCGCCCGCCCCGCCGTGGGTAAGACGTCGTTCGCCCTGAACTTGGCGCTCAATGCCGCCGCCGCTGGCTATACCGTCGGCTTCTTCTCGCTGGAGATGTCGGGCAAGGAAATTGCCCAGCGTCTGATTTGCGCTTATGCCATGATCTCGATCAGCGATTTCCGTACGGGCCGCATTAGCCCCGAGCAGTGGGCCAATATCAATGAGGCCACGCAGACGCTGTCCAAGCTCGATATTCTGATTGACGATACGCCCGGCACCACGGTGACCGAGATTCGCGCCAAGAGCCGCCGTATGCTCCATAACAAGGAGAAGGCAATCATCATTCTGGACTACCTGCAGCTGGTGAGTCCTCCGCCGGGCCGTCGTTCCGAGAGCCGTACCGTCGAGGTCTCCGAGATGTCGCGTGGCCTGAAGATTATGGCCAAGGAGCTCAAGATCCCGCTGATCGCGCTGTCGCAGTTGTCGCGTCAGGTTGAATCCCGTACCGGCAAGCGCCCGCAGCTGTCCGACCTGCGTGAATCGGGCTCCATCGAGCAGGATGCCGATATCGTCATGTTCTTGGACCGATCTGCCGACGAGGCCGAGGCCTCGCGCGACGACCGACCCGACGAGGGCGTTACGCGTATTGTCGTGGCTAAGAACCGTTCGGGCCCGATCGGCGACGTCGACCTGATGTTCCTGCCGGCATCCACCAAGTTCTATGAGCTTGATGGGGCGCATACCGAGGAGTAGGACAGGCGCCCGTTGCACGGGTATACTAGGAATGTTTTGTGCTTCTGCGCGCTTGCGGTGCGCGGACAGTCCATGAATGTGAGGAGTAAACATGCCGTCAACCGTTTTGGTCGGTGCCCAGTGGGGCGATGAGGGCAAGGGTAAGATCTGCGACCTAGTCGCCGGCGACTTTGATGCCGTCGTGCGCTACTCGGGCGGCAACAACGCCGGTCACACCATCGTCGTCAACGGCAAGAAGTACGGCCTGCACCAGGTGCCCTCCGGCATTATGTATTCCGACCACGTGTCGGTGATCGGTAACGGCTGTGTCGTCAACCCCAAGGTTGTCCTTGAGGAGATCGACATGTTCGAGGCCGACGGCATCACCACCAAGAATCTCAAGATTAGCGGCAACGCGCATGTCATCATGCCGTACCACATCGATCTGGATGGCGCCTTTGAGCAGAAGCTCGGCAAGAAGAACATCGGTACCACCAAGCGCGGCATCGGTCCGTGCTACCAGGACAAGATGGCCCGTATTGGCCTGCGTATGCAGGACATGCTGGACGAGGCGCTGTTCCGCGATAAGCTGGAGACCGCTCTTGCCCGCGTGAACCCCGAGCTGGAGCTCATCTACAACCTGCCCACCTACACCGTGGACCAGATTTGTGACGAGTACCTGCCCATGGCCGAGCGCCTGCGCCCTTACATCACCGAGACGAGCCTGCTGCTCAACAATATGATCGATGAGGGCAAGGACTTGCTGTTTGAGGGCGCCCAGGCGACGCTGCTCGACATCGACCACGGCACCTATCCGTACGTGACGTCTTCTAACTGCACCGCTGGCGGCGCCATTACCGGTTCCGGTGTCGGCATGAAGAACGTCGACCGCGTGCTGGGCGTCATGAAGGCCTACATCACCCGCGTCGGTTCGGGCCCCATGCCCACCGAGCTTTCCTACGAGTCCGAGGCCGGCCACACGCTGACCGAGGAGGGCTACGAGTACGGCGTGACCACCGGTCGCCGTCGTCGCTGCGGCTGGTTTGACGGCCCTATCGCCAACTATGCCTCGCGCGTCAACGGCCTCACCGACATCGCCGTGACCAAGCTCGACGTGCTTTCGGCCTTCGACACCATTAAGGTGTGCGTTGCCTATGACGTCGACGGCGAGCGCTACACGAGCGTGCCCGAGCATCAGGTGCGCTTTGAGCATGCCAAGCCCATCTACGAGGAGCTCCCTGGCTGGAAGTGCGACATCACCGGCTGCCGCAGCTTTGACGAGCTGCCGCAGGAGGCTCAGGACTACGTGGCATTTATCGAGGATCTGGCACACACCCGCGTAACGTTTATCGGCGTCGGCGCCGGTCGCGAGCAGATCATCAACCGATTCTGGAAGTAATCGGTTTATACGGTTATTGCGATATACCCCTTTGCAGCCCGGACGGGCGGCCGAGGGGTATATTTGCTTGTAATGGGCCCGCTTGGTTGGCGGGCCGTTAATCCATAGAGGAGGCACCCTTGAAGGCGGACACTCAAACCATCGACATCCTGTTGTTGGGCAGCGGCGGCCGCGAGCATGCTCTGGCAGCCAAGCTCGCAGCATCACCGCGCGCCGGCAAGCTCTACATCGCGCCGGGTAACGGCGGCACCGCGAGCTGCGGCGAGAACGTGGTTCTCGACGATTGCGATCCTGCGGCCGTGGCGGCGTTTGCCCAGAGCCATGGATGCGGACTCGTGGTGATTGGCCCCGAGGCTCCGCTCGTGGCTGGCGTTGCCGACGCCGTCCGCGCGGCGGGTATCCCGTGCTTTGGTCCGGGTGCCGAGGGTGCCCAGATGGAGGGCTCCAAGCTGTTCTCCAAGCAGCTCATGGAGCGCGCGAACATCCCGACGGCCGCCTATGGCTCGTTTACTGACGAGGCCTCGGCTCTTGCTTATGTGCGCGAGCAGGGCGCTCCGCTGGTCGTGAAGGCCGACGGCCTTGCCGCGGGCAAGGGCGTTATTGTGGCAACCGAGCTTTCGCAGGCCGAGGAAGCTGTGCGTGAGTGCTTTGGCGGCACCTTTGGTGATGCCGGCAACACGGTGGTTATCGAGGAGATGCTCGTTGGCCCCGAGTGCTCGCTGCTGGCCTTTACCGACGGCAAGACCGTCCGTCCCATGGCTACCTCGCAGGACCACAAGCGCGCGCTTGAGGGCGATCTTGGCCCCAACACGGGTGGCATGGGCGTCTACAGCCCGGTGCCTATCGTGACCGACGAGGAGCACGCCACCATGGTGAAGGTCATGGAGCAGACCGTGGCAGAGCTCGCCGCCGAGGGCATCGACTACCGCGGCTGCCTGTACGGCGGCTTTATGCTTACCCCCGCCGGCCCCAAGGTGCTGGAGTTCAATGCTCGCTTTGGCGATCCCGAGACGCAGGTCGTGCTGCCGCGCCTTAAGAACGACCTGGTCGAGGTTATGCTGGCCTGCGCCAACTGCGAACTCGATCAGATTGAGCTCGATTGGCGTGACGAGTGGGCCGTGGCCGTTGTCCTGACGAGCGCGGGCTATCCCGGCAGCTATGAGAAGGGCAAGGTCATCACCGGTATCGAGGATGCCGAGGCCATGGAGAACGTGACGGTGTACCACGCCGGCACCTCTGTGGCGGATGGTCAGCTTGTGACCAACGGCGGTCGTGTGCTCGCCGTGACCGCGCTGGGCGACACGTTCGAGAACGCTCGCGACCTTGCCTACGAGGCCTGCGAGAAGATTGATTTTGAGGGCAAGACCCTGCGCCACGACATTGGCCTGCGTGCGCTGCGCGGCCGCGACGCCTGGGATGCCTAAAATCCGAGAGGAATGAGACGGATGGACGATAAGAACGAAGAGCTCGTGGACGCGCAGATCGTCGAAGAGGACAGCCGCATGTACGGACACGCCGAGGGCGAGCCTGGTGGCGAGGTCGCTGACGAGCCGGCGCTGGTGCTGGGCGACGACGACCCGCATGACGCCCTGCTGCACGAGAAGATTCTTTCGGAGGAGTGTGCCTGGAAGGGCAAGATCCTCGACGTCCACCGTCTTGAGGTTGAGCTGCCCAACGGTCACCGCAGTGCCCGCGATATCGTTCGCCATCCGGGTGCAGCGGCCGTTGTGGCGCTGACCGAGAGCGGCAAGATTGTGCTGGTGCGTCAGTACCGCACCGCCATCGACCGCGTGACGGTCGAGATTCCCGCCGGCAAGCTCGATCCGGGCGAGGACCCGCTCGATTGCGCCAAGCGCGAGCTGCACGAGGAGACGGGCTTTAAGGCCGGCCGCATCCGCTTTTTAACGTCGATTGTCACGACCTGCGGTTTTTGCGACGAGATCATTCACATCTACCTGGCTACCAAGCTCGAGTTTGATGTGCCCGATCCCGACGATGACGAGTTTGTCAACGTTGACCTGGTGCCGCTGCATGAGCTGATCGATGCTGTGCTCGACGGCAAGATCGAAGACGCCAAGACCGTCGTGGGCGCCTTGGCCTGCGATAGCATCGCGCATCGCCTTGGGGGCGCGGAGCTTTAACGAGTGGGGATAGCCCTGGGGCAAGTACTGCTGATTGCTTTGTCCCAGGGCCTTACGTTGCTGATATATCTTTGAGGATCACATGCTGAAGAGGTTTCTTTCGTATTACAAGCCCCAGATGGGGCTTTTTGTTGCCGATACTGTTTGCGCCCTGGTGCTTGCCGCCATTGACCTGGCGTTTCCCATTATCCTGCGCAATCTGACCGGCGGGCTCTTTACCCAGGGTCAGGCTGCTATTATGCAGGCGCTCGGTATGATCGCGGTTGGCCTGGTGCTGATGTATGCCATCCGTTGCGCCTGCCGCTACTTTGTGAGTTACTGGGGCCACGTGATGGGCGCGCGCATGGAGTCCAAGATGCGCGAGGACCTGTTCGATCAGTACGAGCGCTTTAGCTTTGCGTATTTCGATCGCAACAGCTCGGGTGACATGATGAGCCGCGTGGTCAACGACCTGTTCGATATCTGTGAGGCAGCGCATCACGTACCCGAGTGGATAATCATCTGCGGTATCGAGATCGTCGGCTCGTTTGTGATCCTCTTTACCATCGCTCCGGTGCTGGCGCTTGCCATGGCCGTGGTGACGGCGGTGTTTGCGGTCATTATGTTTTGGCAGAACATGCGCATGCGCGAGGTCTTCAGCGACAATCGCAAAAAGATCAGCGGTATTAATGCTCAACTGCAGGATTCGCTGGCCGGCATGCGCGTGGTCAAGAGTTTTGCGAACGAGGAAGCTGAGCGCTCCAAGTTCCGCGTCTCTAATGACCGCTATCTTTCGTCCAAGGAGAATATGTATCACGCCATGGGCGTCTACACTGCGACGTATGGCCTGCTCTCGGGTGTGCTGTACGTGATCGTGGTGCTGCTGGGTGGTTGGCTGGTGGCGCAAGGCCAACTGCAGCCGGTCGATATGGCGACCTTTGCGCTCTACATTTCGCTGTTCTGCACCCCGCTCGAGACGCTTGTGAACTCGGCTGAGACGTATCAGAAAGCCATCGCCGGCTTTAAGCGTATGGACGAGGTACTTTCGACCGCCCCGGATATCCAGGACAAGCCGGATGCCGCGGACCTGCAGTTGACGGCTGGCGCGGTTGAATATCGCGATGTGTGCTTTAGCTACGAGGATGTTGAGTTGGGCGAGGGCAGTGCCGACGGACGCCCTGTTATCGATCATATGGATCTGTCCATCAAGCCCGGACAGACCATTGCCCTGGTTGGCCCCTCGGGCGGTGGCAAGTCCACAACGTGTTCGCTGCTGCCGCGCTTTTATGACGTGGCTGCTGGATCCGTCAGCATCGATGGCCAAGACGTGCGCGACGTGACGCAACAGAGTCTGCGCCGCGCCATTGGCCTGGTGCAGCAGGATGTCTATCTGTTTGACGGTACGATTGGCGAGAACATCGCTTACGGCAAGCCAGGCGCCACGGCAGAAGAGGTCGCCGAGGCCGCCCGCCGCGCCAATATCGATGCCTTCATTGAGTCCCTACCGCAGGGCTACGACACGGTCGTGGGCGAGCGCGGCAGCCGTCTTTCGGGCGGTCAGAAGCAGCGCGTAGCCATTGCACGCGTGTTTCTCAAGAACCCCAAGATCCTGATCCTGGACGAGGCGACGAGCGCCTTGGATAACGAGAGCGAGGAGGCGGTGCAGGAGTCGCTCGAGCGCCTGGCGCGCGGCCGCACCACGATCATCATCGCCCACCGTCTCTCGACTATTAAGCATGCCGACGAGATTGCGACCGTCGAGCATGGTCGCGTTGTGGAACGTGGCACGCACGAGCAGCTTCTCGCCCGTGGCGGCACCTATGCCCGTTACTATCGAATGCAGTTCGAAGGTGCGCGTGCGCACGAGCTCGACTGATTGATATGACAGGAAGTATATGGCTGAGAAGAACCCTTTGACTCCGGAAGAAGTGACGGAGTTATTCTCCGAGATCGACGCATCCGGCGTTTTGGATCCGACGCTTGCCAAAAAGCGCACCGAGCGCATGCGCGAAAAAGAGGCAGCGGCCAAGCGCGGCGACAAGGCGGCGCTGGCGCAGCTTCGCAGCGAAGATCGCGCAAGCCAGACAAAACAGATCGACCCGCTGTCCGAGGACGACCCTTCGGGCTCGCAGGTGAGCCATACCATTACGAAGACCGCTATGGCTGTGGTCATCGGCATCCTTGTACTGATCGTGGGCATGCAGATTGGCTACGGCGTGATGCGCCGCCTGAACACTGCCAACCTGTCCGAGAGTGTTTCGGTGGATACCGTTTCCACGGCACTGAAGGGCGGCCTTGAGTGGGGTAACGGCTTTACGCAGTTCCCGCTCGACTTTACCGTCGACGAGGCGGACGAGCGCACAGGCACGGTCGAGGTAACGGTGTTGGACACGTCGTCTGCCAACGAGCTCGAGCTGCTGTCCAACGGGCAGATTCAGGCTGCGGCACTTGCGACCAACGCGTTGCTCAACGATAAGATCGACCGCGTGGTGTACAACGTGCATGCCTATATCGATGAGGACAGCAACATCCAGCATGATTCCTTCTTTGGCATGTTCCCCGCACAGGGCCACCAGAGCGCCATTCTGACGTTCGTGTGGACCAAGAGCTCATCGACCGCTACGAACATCGACTGGAAGATGCATATCGTGAGTATGGATGACACGATTTCCGAGCGCATTCAAAAGCAGGTGAACTCGGTGTCGTCGCTGATTGAGGACCCGTCGGTGAGCCAGACCAAGATTGACGAGGAAAAGGCCGAACGTGACCTGGAGCATCGCCTGCACGGTCGCGAGATCTTCCGCGGTGGCAAGCCCGACCGCACGCCGTCCGATCTGCTGGAGCAGGACAAATAAGACGCCATCATCCCGCGTGAGCCAAATGCCCGCGCGGGATGATTTTTCTGGGACGGGGATTAAATAATCATTTTGAGAACGGGGCTTTGTCGCCAACTGCATACATGGCAGAATGATTTTTAAATCCCCGTCCCAGAAAAATCATTATGCATAGAAAGTCATAATTATCATTTCATAAACATTTCGATGAAATTAATGCCATGGCGCATACTTGCGGTTAAAATACCGCAAGGCCTAACTACCAACCTTTAAGCCGGTCCGGAGAGACCGGGAAGGAGAATTATGGCGAACAACCATACTGCGGGCACCGCTGCCCGCACCTTCGCGCCCAGCGAGCTTTGTCAGCGCATGCTGGCCAAAACCAGCAAGGGCACCTGCGGTCCCTGCATCCTGTACCTTGAGGATGGGACCATTTTTTATGGCCGTGCATGCGGTGCCGAGGGTACCGCGACCGGCGAGGTCTGCTTCAACACCTCGCTTGAGGGCTACTTTGAGGTCATGACCGATCCGAGCTATGCCGGCCAAATCGTAACCATGACCTATCCGCAGATCGGCAACTACGGCATCGACGAGACCGACGTCCAGTCGGCCTTCCCTGGCGATGCCGCTCGCCCTGCGAGCGCGCCGGCCATGCGCGGTATGATCGTCCGCGACATGTGCGCCACGCCTTCCAACTGGCGCTCGGCCGTCAGCGTGCCGGAGTACCTGCGTGCCCACGGCATCGTCGCTATCGAGGGTGTCGACACCCGCGCTCTTGTGCGCCATCTGCGCGACAACGGTTCCAAGATGGGTATTATCTCGACGGAGATGTTTGACGTCGCCGAGCTTGCCGAGCGTCTGGCCGCAGCGCCGACGCTGGTGGGCGAGAACCTGGTCAAGACCGTGAGCTGCTCTGAGCCCCACGTTTTTGCCGCGAGCGATCTGCCCGCTACGCATGATTTTGCGCTTGCCCCTGCCGCTCCTGCCCGCCACAAAGTGGTCGCCTACGACTGCGGCGTCAAGCGCGGCATTCTGGAGGGCCTGGTCCGCGCCGGCTGCGACCTTACTGTCGTGCCGTGGGATACGCCCGCGGGTGAGGTGCTCGACATGAATCCCGACGGCGTCTTTTTATCCAACGGCCCCGGCGACCCCGATGCCGTGGTGGAGACCTACGAGCAGGTGCAGCAGCTGATCGGCAAGGTGCCGGTCTTTGGCATTTGCCTTGGTCACCAGATGATCAGCTTGGCGTGCGGCGCCCAAATGGAAAAGCTTAAATTCGGTCACCGTGGCGGTAACCAGCCGGTTATGAACCTGGTGAGCCGTCGCGTGGAGATCACCGCGCAAAACCACGGCTTTGGCCTGCTGTTCCCCAGTCTGGGCAAACTAATCCCGGAGCTTTCTGGCGGCGAGACCGAGCATGCGGCCGATGGCGACCTGCGCGCCTGGGTGCGTCGTGGCATCGCGCCAGTCGTGATGAACGAGCGCTTCGGCCGCATTCGCCTGACGCACGTGAACCTCAACGACGGCACCGCCGAGGGTATCCAGCTGCTCGACGCCCCGTGCTTCTCGGTTCAGTACCATCCCGAGGCCTCGCCCGGCCCCACCGATGCCCACTATCTCTTTACCGCCTTTACGCGACTCATGGATGGCGAGGAGAACTACCTGGACATCGACACCGCGAAGGACCGCCTTGCCGGCTGGAATTTCGCCGACGATGGTTCCGCCGTTCTACCGAACGGCGGACCGGTCGACGCTGCGGCTGCATCTGGCACATCATCTTGCCGCTCTGCTTCGGTCGCGCGGGCATAAGCCCAGCGCGCCCTCGCATCACGGCAACCTGATGCACCAGCTGCACCCTCGCTGACTTTTCCAAAACATTGAGTCAGCCTCTCTAGG
Organism: Collinsella sp.; assembly: GCA_048181065.1. GTDB lineage: Bacteria > Actinomycetota > Coriobacteriia > Coriobacteriales > Coriobacteriaceae > Collinsella. The sequence goes on along the minus strand of DBEYTJ010000080.1, from coordinate 8,210 downwards.
AGGTTTTAAACATGCCGAAACGTACTGACATCAAGCGTATCCTCGTCATTGGTTCGGGCCCCATCGTTATTGGCCAGGCCTGTGAGTTCGACTACTCCGGCGCCCAGGCCTGCAAGGTGCTCAAGGAGGATGGCTTTGAGGTCATCCTGGTCAACTCCAACCCGGCGACTATCATGACCGACCCGGGTCTTGCCGACCGCACCTATGTCGAGCCCATCACCGCCGAGTTCATTGAGCGCGTAATCAAGAAAGAGCGCCCGGACGCGCTGCTGCCCACGCTGGGCGGCCAGACCGGTCTGAACGCCGCCGTCGAGCTGGCGAAAGACGGCACACTGGACAAGTACGGCGTCGAGATGATCGGCTGCGACCTGGCCGCTATCGAGCGCGGCGAGGACCGCAAGCTCTTTAACGAGGCCATGGCCGAGATTGGCCTGGAGGTCGCGCGCTCGGGCTATGCCTACAGCGTGACCGACGCCGAGGCTATCGCCGAGCGCGTGGGCTATCCCTGCGTACTGCGCCCGAGCTTTACCCTCGGCGGCGCCGGCGGCGGCATCGCTCACACCCACGAGGAGCTCGTCTCCATCGTGAGCCAGGGCCTGGAGCTCTCGCCCGCTCATGAGGTGCTGGTTGAGGAGTCCATCGAGGGCTGGAAAGAGTATGAGATGGAGGTCATGCGCGACCACGCCGGCAACGGCATCATCGTGTGCTCCATCGAGAATCTCGACCCCATGGGCGTGCACACCGGCGACTCCATCACCGTGGCGCCGGCGCAGACGCTCTCCGACCTTGAGTATCAGCGCATGCGCGTGGCCTCGCTCGCCATTCTGGAGAAAATCGGCGTCGAGACCGGTGGCTCCAACGTGCAGTTTGCCGTGAACCCCAACACCGGTCGCTTGATCGTCATCGAGATGAACCCGCGCGTGAGCCGTTCGTCCGCGCTGGCCTCCAAGGCCACGGGTTTCCCCATCGCTAAGGCCGCCGCGCGCCTGGCTGTGGGCTATACGCTCGACGAGATCGTCAACGACATCACCAAGGCAACGCCTGCCTGCTTTGAGCCCACGATTGACTACTGCGTGGTCAAGGTGCCGCGCTTTGCCTTCGAGAAGTTCAAGGGTACCGACCCCACGCTCACCACGCGCATGAAGGCCGTGGGCGAAATCATGGCGATCGGCCGCACCTTTGAGGAGGCCTTTGGCAAGGCCATGCGCTCGCTGGAGGACGGTCACCAGGGTATCTGCGCCGGTGGCAAGGAGGGTGCCGACAAGCTGAGCGACGATGAGCTCGCCCAGGCCGTGGCGACCCCGACCGAGCACCGCATTTTCTTTGTGGTCGAGGCCCTGCGCCGTGGCTGGGACATCGCTCGTATCCATGCCATCTGCGGTATCGATCCGTGGTACCTCAACCGTATCAACGATATGGTGCAGGTCCAGGAGAGCATCCGCGGCCTGCGTGTGGAGGACATTGACGCCGACGCGATGCGCCTGCTCAAGCAGTACGGCACGAGCGACGCCGAGATTGCCGCGCTGACCGGCTCGGATGAGCGCTTTGTGCGCGCCTACCGCAAGGGTCTGGGCGTGGTTCCCAGCATGAAGACGGTCGATACCTGCGCTGCGGAGTTCTCGAGCGCCACGGAGTACCACTACAAGACGTACGAGAACATCTACCGCACGAGCCCGGATGCCAAGAAGTGCGTTGCCCCCGACGAGACCACGCCGGCGGACAAGCCCAAGGCGATGATCCTGGGCGCCGGCCCCAACCGCATTGGTCAGGGTATCGAGTTCGATTACTGCTGCGTGCACGCGAGCTACGCGCTGGCGGCCCGCGGCTTTGAGACCATCATGGTCAACTGCAACCCCGAGACCGTCTCGACTGACTACGACACCTCGGACCGCTTGTACTTTGAGCCGCTCACCTATGAGGACGTCATGGATGTCATCGATGTTGAGCGACCCGGCGGCGTCGTGGTGACGCTCGGCGGCCAGACTCCGCTTAAGCTGGCGCGCATGCTCGAGGAGAGCGGCGTGAACATTATGGGCACCAAGCCCGATGCCATCGACTTTGCCGAGGACCGCGAGCGCTTCGCCGCTCTGCTCGACAAGCTGGGCATCATGTACCCGCCGGCGGGCCAAGCCACTTCGTTTGAGGAGGCCGAGGCCGTGGCCGCGCACATCGGCTACCCGCTACTGGTGCGTCCGAGCTACGTGCTTGGCGGCCGCGGCATGATGATTGCCTACGATGCCGAGCATCTGCGCGATTACATGGCCGAGGCTGCGCGCATTAGCCCCGACTACCCGGTGTATCTGGACCGCTTCCTGGAGGGTGCGATCGAGTCCGACGTCGACGCCCTGTGCGACGGCGAGGAGGTCTACATCGGCGGCATTCTGGAGCATATCGAGGAGGCCGGTATTCACTCCGGCGACTCTGCGACCTGCATCCCGCCGTTCAGCTTTAGCGAGAGCCTGCAGGCGAAGCTCCGCGAGACCACGCGCCGCATCGCGATGGCGCTGGGCGTGCGTGGCCTGGTCAACGTGCAGTACGCCATCAAGGGCGAGACCGTTTACGTGATCGAGGCCAACCCGCGCGCCAGCCGTACCGTGCCGTTTATCTCCAAGGCCACTGGCGTGCCGTTGGCCAAGTGCGCGGCGCGTATCATGGCAGGCGATTCCATCGCGAGCCTGGGCCTGCCGAGCGACGAGCGTCAGCTCGATTGGTTCTGCATGAAGGAAGCCGTTATGCCCTGGGGTCGTTTCCCCGGTGCCGACGTTATCCTGGGGCCCGAGATGAAGTCGACGGGCGAGGTCATGGGTATCGCCAAGAGCTATCCCGAGGCATATGCCAAGACGCAGCTGGCGATTGACTACAAGCTGCCCGATCCGAGCTGCGGCAAGGTGTTCATCAGCGTGTGCGACCGCGACAAGCGTCATATCCTTTCGGTCGCGCGTATCCTGCGCTACCTGGGCTTTGACATCTGCTCCACCGAGGGTACGGCGCGCGTGCTGCGCGGCGGCAACGTGACGTGCGAAGTCGTGGAGAAGATCAGCGGCCCGCACGACGGCGAGTGCCCCAACATCGGCGACCTCATCGCCGATGGCAAGATTGCGGTGATCATCAACACGCCGTACGGTCCGGGTTCTCGTGGCGACGGCTACCTGCTGCGCACCGAGGCCGTGCGCCGCGGCGTGACCTGCGTGACGGCGATGTCCGCGGCCAACACGTACGTGAGTGCCATCGAGGCCGTGCGCGAGGACCAGCAGGGTCACGGCAGCGCCAACGACATGGGCATGGACGTCATCGCCCTGCAGGACCTGCCGCAGCACACGGTGTAGTGCGACCTGTCCGGCCGGGGCGAGAGGGGCCGAGATTTCCCCCTTTCGCTCCGGCTGCAAGCAGAGTCGCTCAGGAGGAAACACGGCCCCTCCCGCCCCGGCCTACGGTGACTCGGTTGCATCGTGTACTGCCGAAGGGGCTTTGCGCGATGACTAGGGCTGAGAAATAAAGTGAGTGTGGGCTCTGTCGTTCGAATGAACGACAGAGCCCACATTTTTTATTTCAGCCAACGTACGTCATAGCAATCCCCGGTAGGTCGAAGGTGCTCTGCGGCGGCCCGGTGTTTTCACCTGAACGACTTTGCGTAGCAACCGGAGTGAAGATGAAAACACCGGGCCGCCGCAGAGCACCCACAGACCGCAGGGACGGGAGCAGCTATACTACTCTCAGTAGTTAAGGGTCGCGGATTCGCCGCGTCACCGCTCTCAACAGGAGGTCTTTGTTTATGGCAGATCAGAAGCCGGTTGTCGGGATCATCATGGGCTCCAAGTCCGATCTGGGCGTTATGGAAGGCTGCACCGCCGAGCTCGAGGCACTGGGCGTGCCCTATGAGCTCGTGATTGCAAGTGCACACCGCACACCGGCGAAGGTCCATGAGTGGGCCTCGACTGCTGCCGACCGCGGCATCAAGGTAATTATCGCTGCCGCCGGCAAGGCTGCTCACCTGGGCGGTGTCGTGGCTGCGTTTACGCCGCTGCCGGTCATCGGCGTGCCTATGAAGACGAGCGATCTGGGTGGTATGGACTCGCTGCTGTCGATGGTACAGATGCCTTCGGGCGTGCCCGTTGCCTGTGTGGCCATCAACGGTGCCAAGAACGCTGCCATTTACGCCACGCAGATTCTGGGCGCATGCGACCCCGAGTACCGCAAGGTTATCAAGAAGATGAAGCAGGAGATGGCTGACGCCTAAGCGCTCTGCCAGTCCATTTGTAGCATAAGGAGAGCCATGTCCGACTATCAGGGAAAGCGTTTTTCGGCTTCTCGGATTCCCGATCCAGCCAAGTCGGGAGCAGCCCGCGTGCCGCAGCAGGGTCGGATATCCTCTCCTCAGCAGCCACGCGCGCCGCGTCCCGTGACGCCGGCGAAGCATCGTCGTCAGGATGCACCTACTGCATATCGCCCTTCGTCATACAGCACGGCCAAGAAGTCACCTCGCTCTTCGGCGCATGCCGCGCCATCGAGCTATACTGAGCCGCCGCGCAAAAAGCGCCGCTCCGTCATTCCCATTCTGCTCATCATCATCGGCATTGGCCTGATCGTTGCTGCGGCCGCCATCTTTATCAACGCGCAGATCGGCTACAAGCAGGCGAGCGAGTCGTATCAAAAAATCGAAAAACAATATGTGAGCGACAAGGACGCCAGCGGCGTGCCAATTATCGACTTCAACGCGCTTGCCCAGACAAATCCCGAGGTTGTTGGTTGGATTTACGCGCCCGGCACCAACATCAACTATCCCGTGGTGCAAACCAACAACAACTCCAAGTACCTCAACACGCTGTTTGACGGTACGGCCAATGCCTCGGGAGCCATCTTCTTGGATAGCGACGACACCGCGCCGGGCATGGTGGATCAGCAGACCACGATTTACGGTCATCACATGAACGACGGTTCGATGTTCAACGTGATTTCGGATACGACCGATCAGGCGACGTTCGACAGCATGGAATACGTGTACTACATCACGCGCGATGCGACGTATAAGTTGCGCCCGCTGGCGACCAAGGTGGTCGAGGACACGTATGCCAAGGCGCGCACGCCCAACTTTGAGGGCGATGACGGACTGAAGAATTACCTGTCCGAGATGCTCGATGGCGCCTCGGCCGTGGCGAGCGATGCCACCGATCGTGCCGCTTCGGCAACCAAGGTCGTAACGCTCGTGACCTGCCGTTCGCTGTCATTTAGCAATACGCGCGCAGTCATGGTGCTCACGCCGGTCGAGGAATAAGTTTGTTCGAGAGTAGCTAAAAGAGCCCCGTCCCAAATGAGCTACTCGACGACAGTAAAAAGGAGAAATGATGCTTGAGAACGGCAAATCGATGCCTTCGGTTGATGCCTGGCTGCGCGAAGCCAAGGCCGATGTTTCGGCGGCTGGCTGCGGCATGTACCTGACACACAACGGCGTGGTGCGTGCGACGCCTAAGTCCGAGGTGCGTGGGGTCGAGACCGATGGTGTGGCGCCAGGCCACAAGGTGGGCGGCATGGTGTTTGGCTTCGATGCCGATAAGGTGCAGGCTGCTATCGAGGCAACGCGCGCGATGCCGGGTATCGGCTATGTGCGCGTGTGGCTGGCGAGCGGTGAGCTTACCGTGGGTGACGACATCATGCTCGTACTCATTGGCGGAGACATTCGCCCGCATGTGGTCGACGCACTTCAGAAGCTTGTCGGCACCATCAAAAATGAGTGTGTGAGCGAGGTCGAGCGCGAGGCGTAGGGGCTTGCGTCGATAGAAGGGTCGTTTATAAAAATGCCCGCCGGTACGTGTGATACCGGCGGGCATTTTACGTTTTGGGCGCGGTGGGCGCTACACGCGCGTCGCATCCTTGGGGCTCATGGTCATGCTCTGGAAGCGGTTCTCCATGTAGTCGTTATCGAAATACTTGCCGTAGAACTGCGCGACGGGAATATCCGGCTCCGTGCCGTTGACGCGCTGGTACCAGTAGTCGAGCGACTGCAGCGTCATGACGCCGTCGACCAGCATAATGACGGTAAAGATGACGGTAGCCGAGTAGCGACTCTTCCACGGAATCATGTTGATGAGCTTGAGCAGCCTCGGCAGCAGCAGCTTGATCCAGATAAGGCCACCCAGGCCCCACAGGCAGGCAAAGCCCGTGCAGGTGCGTCCGCCCGTAAGAACGGCGAGTGGGTCGGGCATGCCGAACAGTTTCATGTGCGAGTAGCTCCACGAGACCACGCCAAATGAGGTCTGCATAAACCAGCCCACGAACACCTCAAAGCTCGCGCCGAGCACAGCGCTTACCAGGAAAATGATGATGGGGTTCTTTTTATAGAAGCGGTTGAGCACCATGGTCATGAGTACGGCGCCAAAGCCATAGATGGGGCTGAAGGGACCAAACAGCATGCCGGCGCGGTCCTGGTAGACGCCTGGGTCGTCGACCGTCATATGCCAGATGTCCTCGGCGATCAGGCCGAGCACGCAGCAGACGAGGAATACCCAGAACAGGTTGAAGTAGTTGAGCTTGATGTAGCCCTCGCCGGTTTCATCGCGGCCGAGCATGCCCTCGGCGGCGGCGTCGCGGTCGAGCATCTCCTGCAGGCGGCGCTGCAGTTCGCGCTCCTGGCGAAGCGTGGGATCGACGGTTGCCGAAAGCGCGATGAGGATACCGAGCTGAATAGCGGGACGAAGCAAGAAGAGCCCGATACCCTGGAGCATCACGTCGACCAAAAGCTCGATGACGGTGAATGCAATAAGGATGTAGGACAGGCGGGCGGCGTTGCGGCGCTGGTTTTTGATAAGGTCCAGGCCAAAGACGATCAGGATGACGGCACTTGCCGCAGAGAGCATGATGCCGGCGACGATGAGTCCAACCGCGACGAGCGTGTTGTCGCCGAGCTTGGCGGCGGCGTTGCCGTTAATGAGCGCGGTGATGACCTGCCACATAAAGGCGGCGACCGACGGGAGCGTGCCCACGCCGGACAGGATGCACAGGACGGCGTACACCTTAATGACGAGGGGGATCTTCTTGACCTCCGTGGCGCTGGGGACGCTGGGGTCGAGTTCGTTTCGATCCATACAGAACCTTTCTCGCTTTGTTGTAGGTTATAAGGATACGCCGCCGACCTGCCAAAAGACAGGACGAACGTCCCAATTGCAACTTTGTAATCCCCAACGGTGGACGCGGCGGCCATCTGGGGGCGTGGGCGCTTGCACCGGACAGACCGATAAAATGTTTGGCAGCAAAACGGATTATTAGCTCGGTGGGCTTTTAAAAAGCGCTGCTCATGCGCTGGGGAGCGTGTCGCGCCGTGCGTATAATAAGGCGGGTAACGCCAAAATACGAGGCTCTGAGGGGATGCCATGTCTCAAGAAACCATCCGCGCGGCCGAGCATGCCGCGGGACAGGTGAACGCCATGTCGACGTATGATCCGGACTCCGACCAGCTGCATGAGGAATGCGGCGTTTTTGGTGTGTGGGCGCCCGATCGTGACGTGGCTCGACTGACGTACTTTGGCCTGCGTGCACTGCAGCACCGTGGCCAAGAATCGGCGGGAATCGCCGTGGGTGACGGCGGCACAGTTATGGTCCGCAAGGACCTGGGCCTGCTCGACCGCGTGTTCTCCAATGCCGACTTGTCGACGCTCTCCGGTCAGCTGGCCGTGGGCCATGTGCGCTACGGCACCGCCGGCGCCAAGAGCTGGGAGGCTTCTCAGCCGCACCTCTCTACCATCAATAGCGTCATTATCGCGCTCGCGCACAACGGCACCCTCGTCAACACCGACGAGCTGCGCCGCCAGTTGATCGAGCTGGGCGTGCCGTTCCTCTCCAACTCGGATTCCGAGGTCGCGACCAAACTCATCGGCTACTTTACCCAGCGTACGGGCCACCTGCGCGAGGGCATTCGTAAGACCATGGAGCTCGTGCGCGGCGGCTACGCCATGACGCTCATCAACGAGCAGGCGCTCTACGCATTCCGCGATCCGCACGGCATTCGCCCGCTCGTGCTGGGCAAGCTGGTGGACGAGGGCCTGGACCAGGCCGATGCCGCATCCGTTTCGCAGCTTCCGTCGCAGGACGGCGCCGCGACGGTCGACGCCACCACCCATGTCACCCGCGCCGGCGGCTGGGTCGTCGCCTCCGAGACTTGTGCGCTCGACATTGTGGGCGCCGAGTACGTCCGCGACGTCCGTCCCGGTGAGATTTTG
>DBEYTJ010000079.1:0-5329 GCA_048181065.1 Collinsella sp. | reverse complement strand
TCAACCGAACGACGGAATCGCATGCGATCCGCAACCGATTGAAAACCCGCCCCTCAACATGATACGAAAGACGATGGATGTCAATAAATCTTAGAGAAGTTCTTTGCGAGAAGCCAAGTAGGCGTGAGCATGGCGCTCAAGGACCTCGTCCTCAACGCTCGTTAGACGAATGGCGCCGAGTGCCGCGGGCAGCGGCAACATGCTGCGGTTCGAGCGGGCGAACTGCTGCTTGCGAAACTCCTCGATATATCCGGCAGGCTCCAGATCGAAGACAAGCTCCTCGATACCAAAGTCCTCCAGGCAGTCATCAACCTCAAAAACGTAATCGATATCGAAGTCGCAGGCATCATGTGCTAGGCGTGCCTCAAAGCGCATGCCCTCGGACAACAGCTGGTAGGTAGAGACCTGCGAAGCGGCATCGCCCAAACAGGCGCGCAGGGTACGCTCCCCCGTCTTGCCAAAATCGAGCGCATGGCGGGCGCTCGGGTTCGTGGCCATCAGTACGTCCTTGCGGGCAGTCTGGGACCACTGAACGGCGTTGACGAGCGCGACTTCCTCGCCCGCGAGAATCTCGGGGACGGTCTCGGTAAACTGATTCCAGCGGGACTTGCTGCTCGAAAGCATGGTGCCAACAAGTACCGCATAGCCGAGCATGAGGTCCTCGGGGTCCGCCTCGCGAACAAGGTCGAGGTCACACACGACCAGGCCCGGCTCGGGACGGAACGCGATAGCGGGAAGCGCATTCGCCGACGAGGCGACGAGCGGCTTCATGGTCGTCGCGACCGTAAGCATGGCATCGAACGTCGTCGGTAGCAGGGCGCACTCGGTGCGACCGCACCACTGATTGGCACACCAGCAAACGACCGAGCAGGTCGCCGTGTCGCCGACAGCGACAACGAGATCGTCGCAGGTAATGCCGTTAGCCGACAGGGCACCAAAGACGGTATCGGCATCGGCCAGCGTAGCACCGGCAGGCGAAACCTCGAGGACGAGCAGCGACACGGCAAAACCGGCGTCGACCAGTGCATGCTCGACGACCTCGCCAAAACGCTCGGATGTGGCGTCGTTCCAAACCACCATCGCGCGCTTAGGCTTGCCCACAGCCGAGGCAAACATGCGCGACAGCTCCCCGAACGCGCCCAATCCGACGCGGACATCGACACTGCGGTTTTGGAAATTGATAAGTTGACGGCGAATCATAGCAGCCCACGCTCCAAAAGCATCTCGGCACAAAGGTAGGAAACGTCCTCGAAGGACTTGTTGCGAATATCAAGGGTAATATCGGCGGCCTGGCGATACAGCGGACGGCGATGCTCAAACAGGCGCGCAGCATGCTCGGGCGAGCGGAAATCGGGACGAGTATCGGAGCGGCGAATCTGACGCAACGAGTCCTCAAAGTCGCCTTCGAGGTACACACAGGTACCCATCTCGTGCATCAGTTCAATGTTCACCGGCGTCTCGACGATGCCACCCCCGCACGATACCAGCAGACTGCGCTCGCTTTGAAGCGAACGGAGCGCCGAGGTCTCGAGCTCGCGAAAACGATCCTCGCCCTCGGTCTTAAATATCTCGGTCACCGACTTGCCGCATCGACGCACAACCAAACGATCGGTATCGATGAATCGACGCTTGAACATAGTGCCCACATTGCGCGCAAGCGTCGACTTGCCCGCGCCCAAAAAGCCGATAAAGAAGATATGGTCGCAGCCGTGTTTGATGTGCTGAGACATGGCGAAACCTATTCCTCGCAGGGAAGGTCGCGCAGGGCCCGGCGCTCAAAGATACGGAAGATCTGCGTGTACCACAGGTCCTGGGTCGCCTGCGGCTTGACCAGAATAGTGTCAACGCCGGCAAAGTTTCCGCTCCATACGTCGGTGTACAGCTGATCGCCGATCAGCACGGCCTCGTCGGCCGTGGCGCCCAGACGCTTAAGACCCGCCTTCAGAGCAAACGGGGCGGGCTTCATGGCATGGCTGATGGCCTCGAGCCCCAGCTCGCGCGCTGATGCCATGACCTGGTCGCGATGCCAGTTATTGGACACCATGCACAGCTTAAAGCCCTTGGCATGGGCGGCCTCGAGCCAAGCGGAGACCGCAGTGGGTACCTGCTCGGTATCACGCGGCACCAGGGTGTTGTCGCGATCGAGCAGAATGGCGCGCTTGCCGTCGGCCCACAAGGTATCGAGGTCGATGCGGTCGACCGAGGCAACATATCGTTTGGGGCTAAAAATCCTCATGATCAATTCCAAGACTGTTGATGCTCTTCGTAGGTCTTCGAGAAATACTCCTCGTCCTGTGTAATGTAGAAATACAGGTCATCGGAGTCGGTTGGCTCAAGGGTTGCCTTGAGCGCCTCGAGCGACGGAGAGCAGATGGGCGTGGGCGGCAGGCCCTCGTGCTTATAGGTGTTATACGGGCTATCACTCTGCAGGTCGTCGGCGGTAACCTCGCCACCGGTGACATACATCATGGTCGCGTCGCTATTGAGATAGCGCAGGCCATCGAGCTTGCCCGCCAGACGGTTATAGAAAACCGATGCCACATGCGCGCGCTGATCTGCGTTGAGGCCCTCGCGCTCGACGATCGAGGCAAGGTTAACGATGTCGTAATCGGACATCTCCACGCCATAGCGCTCCTTGATCTTGGCCTCGCAGCTGGCAAAGTCAAGCGACTTATACTCAGCGTTGAACTGGTCAAGCATGGCGCGAATCACATCATCGGCAGACGGGTCCTTACCCAGCGAATAGGTCTTGGGGAACAGGAAACCCTCGAGCGAATCGTTCGCGGCGTCTTTAAGGAAAGCGTAATCATTCACATAATTGCTCGCCTTAGCCTGGTTAAGGAAGTCCTCCTTAGAGATACTGTCGTATGCCTTGGTCACGCGATCAGCGACCTGATCGACCGTCAGGCCCTCAGGAATCGTGAGCGCATCGGAGCCGGCGTTGGGACCTTCCATAAGCTGCTGGACGACCTTCGTGGCATCCATAAGCGTGGTAAACGAATACTTACCAGGCTTAAGCGACATGTCGGCGTTGAGCTTTTTGACCGCCGCATAATAATCCTTGGGATCTTCGACGATATGGTTCTCGGAGAGAATCGAAGCGATGGTGTCACCCGAGGCACCATCGGGAATCGTGATAGTAACTTGCTGGCCAGCAGCGACTTTCGCATCCTCACCGCCAAAGAAGCCCTTGACGGCTGGCACGACAAAGAAAACGATCGCGACAAGCGCAAGCACGGCGACGACGCCACCGATAATCATAGGCACCGGGGAGCTTTTCTTTTGGGCACCACGGCGGGCGTGCGTGTTATAGCTCGAGCGCGTGGCCGGAGCAACGCCGTGCGAGCCATGAGCATGATGTGCGTGGGAGCGTGATTGCGGGGCTTGTCCCTGCGTGCGCTGGGCAGGAGCCTGTTGCTTAAAACGAGCGCCGCCAGCGGGCTGCGCGGGACGAGCGGCGGGCTGTTGAGCAACACGCTGGGTAGGCTGAACCGAACGCTGCGTCGGCTGCGCGGGGCGCTGACCAGGCTGAGCAGGGCACGGCGCGGGCTGACCCTGACGACTCTGCTGGCGCGGATCGGAAGCGCTAGGCATGCTGAACCTCCTCGTTTTTACGATCGAGCCATGTCTGCAAGAACAGGCTGGCGGCGATCATGTCAATCTTGCCCCTCATCTGCTTTTCGTTGAGCCCCTGCTCCCGCAGGATTCGCTTGGCCTCCTGCGAGGACAGACGCTCGTCCTCAAACTCCAGCGGAAGGTCGAGCACGTCGGCAATCTTTTGGGCCACGGCGGCGACGCGCTCGGCCTGGGGGCCGGGCTCACCGGCCATGGTCAAGGGACGTCCGCTTACCAGGATATCGGGCTCATAGTCCTCAACCAGGTAGCGAAACGTCTTTGCCATGCCAGTGACCTCGGCAGCAGGAAGCACCTTGACAGGCATCGCCATCTTGCCATCACGGCTCGAGACGGCAATGCCAATCCTGGTCTCCCCTATGTCCAGCGCGAGCGCGACCACAGCGACTACTTAGGTTCTTAGGCGCCGAGCGCGGTCTTGGCGGCCGCGAGGGCATCGGCGATACCGGCGGCGTTCTTGCCACCGGCCTGGGCCATGTTGGGACGACCACCACCGCGACCATCGACCAGGCCCGCGATCTGCTTGATCACGTTGCCGGCGTGGAAACCGGCCTTCACGGCGTCATCGGAGCCGGCGGCGAGCAGGGCCGGGGTGCCCTTCTCGGTCACGCTGGCAACAACGCAGGCGACGGGGCCGGCGGCCTTCTGGTGCACAGTATCCCAAACGTTGCGCAGGTCTGCGGCCTCGAGACCCTGAAGTTCAGCGACAACGAGCTTGTAGCCGTTCAGCTCGACAGCGCCGTCGATGGCGCTGGAGATCGCATCGGAGGAGCCGCCGGTGAGCGCCTTCTTGAGCTTGTTGGAAGTCTCGCGCAGCTCGGCCTGCAGATTCTCCACGCGGGCGGGAACCTCGTCGACGCGGCACTTGAGCGCAGCAGCGGCGGCGTCAACGAGCGCCAGGCGGTCGGCCATGTAATCGAGAGCGCCCTTGGAGGTCACGGCCTCGATACGGCGGACGTTGGAGCCCGTGGAGGACTCGGAGATGATCTTGAACAGACCGATCTCGGCGGTGTTGGCGGCATGCGTACCACCGCAGAGCTCGCGGGAGAACGGCTGGTCCTCGGCGCCCACGGAGACGACGCGGACGACGTCGCCGTACTTCTCGCCAAAGAGGGCGACAGCACCAGCGGCCTTGGCCTCGTCGATGCCCATAACGCGGGTCACGACCGGCTTGGAAGCGAAAATCTGCTGGTTGACCAGGTCCTCGACAGACTTGAGCTGCTCGGAAGACAGGGCCTCGAAGTGCGTGAAGTCAAAGCGCAGGTGCTCGGGCGTCACCAGCGAGCCGGCCTGGGAGACATGCTCGCCCAGGACCTGCTTAAGGGCGGCGTCGAGCAGGTGGGTGGCGGTGTGGTTGCGGCGCAGGAAACCACGGCGCTCGGCGTCGAGCGCGGCGGTCACGGTAGCACCGACGGTCAGCGTGCCCTCGGCAACGTGGGCGACGTGAGCATAAAGGCCGTTGTGGTTCTTGGTATCGGAAACGGTCAGCGAAACGCCATCGGCACAAAGCTCGCCGGCATCACCCTGCTGGCCGCCCATCTCGGCATAGAACGGGGTGCGGTCGAGAACGACCTCGACGTCCTCGCCGGCGGCAGCGGACTCGACGGACTCGGCGTTGCGCACGATGGCAACAACCTTGGCGCCCTCGATCACATCGTTGTCATAGCCGTCGAACTCAGTCTCGGCGACCTTGTCG
>DBEYTJ010000078.1:0-1981 GCA_048181065.1 Collinsella sp. | reverse complement strand
ACCTCGGCCATCACGCCCAAGTATGTTGGAACCCATTGCCCCGATGCCTTTGTGGTGGGCTACGGCCTCGACTATGCCGAGCGCTATCGTAACCTTCCGTATCTGGGCATTTTGAAACCGGAGGTTTATTCGTAAGATGCCCGACGACCGTAACGATAACAATTCCCAGACTCCCCGGGAGCCTAAGATCCCGGGGATGCCCGGAGGCAAGAAGCCCACGCGTACGGGCTGGCTGTATTTTATTTTGGCTTGCGCGCTTCTGGGCTACGCCTTCTTTAACATGGGCTCCGGCTTTGCCAATTCTAGCAATACCGTAAAGCTCGCGACGAGCGAGATGGTGAGCGCCATCAAGCAGGATCGCGTCGAAGATCTGACCTATACGGTTCAAGACGGAAGCGTGACGGGTCATTACTGGAAGACGAAGAAGGACAAGGGCGATACGAGCGAGCTCAAGAGCTTCTCCTCGACCTATGTCGGCTCCGATTCGCTTGCCGAGCTTATGGCGGAACACCCCGATACCAAATACATCGTCAACACCAATGACCCCGATTTTTGGGGCGACTTGGCGATGAGCGTGCTTCCGACGATCGCCCTGATCGCCATCATGTTCTACTTTATGCGCCAGATGATGGGCGCCAACAACAGGAACATGCAGTTTGGCAAGACCAACGCCAAGACCAACGAGGCCACGCGCCCCAAGGTCAAGTTTGAAGACGTTGCCGGCGTGGACGAGGCAGTCGAGGAGCTCGAGGAGATCCGTGACTTTTTGAGCGATCCGGACCGCTATCGCAAACTGGGCGCCAAGATCCCGCGTGGCGTGTTGCTGGTGGGCCCTCCGGGCACCGGTAAAACGCTGCTGGCCAAGGCCGTTGCCGGCGAGGCGGGCGTGCCGTTCTTTAGCATCTCGGGTTCCGACTTTGTCGAGATGTTCGTGGGTGTCGGCGCCAGCCGTGTGCGCGACCTCTTTAAGGAGGCCAAGTCCCAGGCCCCGTCGATCATCTTCATCGATGAGATCGATGCTGTGGGACGTCAGCGCGGAGCTGGCTTGGGCGGCGGTCACGACGAGCGCGAGCAGACGCTCAACCAGCTGCTGGTCGAGATGGACGGTTTTGAGGAGAGCGAGTCGGTCATCCTGATCGCTGCAACCAACCGTCCTGACATCCTGGATCCGGCGTTGCTGCGCCCCGGTCGTTTTGACCGTCAGGTTACGGTTGACCGTCCGGATGTGAAGGGCCGCGAGCAGATCTTGCGCGTGCATGCCGAGAACAAGCCGATGGACGAGGACGTGAAGTTTGAGAAGCTCGCCCAGATGACCGTTGGCTTCACCGGCGCCGATCTGGCAAATCTGCTCAACGAGTCTGTGCTGCTGGCTGCCCGCCGCCATCGTTCCGTGATCTCGATGGACGAGGTCGAGGAATCGATGGAGCGCGTGATTGCCGGTCCGCAGCGCAAGGGTCGCGTGATGACCGAGGCCGAGCGCACCACGATCGCCTACCACGAGAGCGGCCATGCCCTGGTGGGTCACATCCTGGAGCACTCCGATCCGGTTCACAAGATCTCGATCGTCAGCCGCGGCCAGGCGCTGGGCTACACGCTGCAGCTTCCGCAGGAGGACCACTTCCTCAAGACCAAGAACGAGATGCTTGACGAGCTTGCCGTGTTCTTGGGCGGTCGCGTTGCCGAGGAACTCATGTGCGACGACATCACGTCGGGCGCGAGCAACGATCTGGAGCGCGCGACCAAGATGGCGCGCGAGATGGTCACGCGCCTGGGCATGAGCGAGGAGCTGGGAACGCAGGTGTTTGGTGAGGCGCAGCATCAGGTATTCCTGGGCCGCGACTACGCCGATCACCAGGATTACTCCGAGGAGACGGCGCGCCGCATCGACATCGAGGTCCAGCGCATTATGCGTGAGGCCCATCGTCGTGCGGTCGAGATTTTGGATGCCCGTCGCGACCAGCTCGATTTGATGGCCAAGGTG
>DBEYTJ010000077.1:0-1011 GCA_048181065.1 Collinsella sp. | reverse complement strand
CTCGAGGACGGCAAGGCGCTCTACGAGACCGGCAAGAAGATGACCGCGCTCGCCGACAAGGTCGCCGACGAGGGCTACGACGCCGTGTTCCTGATGGGCGTCGGCGGCACCTGGGACGAGCTCATGCAGCTCGAGTACCTCATGAACAAGTTCGGCGACCGCGACCTCGAGGTCTACCTGATCCACGCCGCCGAGTGGAACGCCATGGGCCACAAGCGCATGACCGAGAGGTCCGTCGTGCTCACCGCCTCCGAGTCCGGCACCACCCCCGAGGTCCTCGAGGCCGTCAAGAAGATGAAGGGCATGGGCGTGCGCGTCTACGCCATGACCAAGCCCGAGGGCCCGATCGGCCAGGCCGTCGGCGCCGAGAACTGCGTCGCCATGGCTTCCGACCATGGTTCGGGCGGCTGCGAGAAGGGCTACTACCTCGCCGACTGCTTCGGCCTGCGCCTGCTCAACCGCCGCGGCTGCTTCCCCAAATTCGACCTGTTCATCGAGCAGACCAAGGACATCTGGAAGGACATGCTCGACATCCGCAAGCGCTTCGAGCCGCGCGCCGAGGAGCTCGCCAAGAAGTACGCCCTGGCCCCCTACACCATGTTCATCGGCTCCGGCGCCCTGTGGGGCGAGACGATCCTGTTCTCGATGTGCATCCTGGAGGAGATGCAGTGGAAGCGCACCCGCTACATCACCTCGGCCGACTTCTTCCACGGCACCCTCGAGCTCGTGGAGCCCGGCGTCCCGGTCTTCCTGTTCATGGGCGAGGACGAGAACCGCAAGCTCGACGAGCGCGTCCGCGCCTTCCTGACCCGCGGCGTGACCGGCGACACCGACATCAACGTCATCGACACCGCCGAGTTCGCCATTCCGGGCCTTGACGACGAGTTCCGCGTCATCGTGTCCCCGTGGATTCTGACGGTGCTCGTTACCGACCGCCTGGCCCGCTACTACGAGACGGTCACCAAGCACAACCTCAACTACCGTCGTTACTATCACCAGTTCGACTACTAA
>DBEYTJ010000076.1:0-1644 GCA_048181065.1 Collinsella sp. | reverse complement strand
GCGGACAGGTATTCCTTTTGCATATAGAGTCCCCTCCTGGGATTCGGGCCACTCAGCAGATTGATGCCCGATCATAATTCCCAGGAGAAGGGCAAGGGCTCATCAAGGCTGCCGTGCTGAGCGGCAGTTGATAGTGGAGCTATGGTACCCCAAAGCGACGCGTCTAGCCAAAACATTCCATCTGGAAACACGGCACAGGCGCAACGGTGCAGACAGTGTGATGCTCAAGATTGATAAAACGTTTTTTCTTCGGCGCATCATCGAACTAAAATATCGCCCAGATAGCAGCGGTTAGAACGGTTGGTAAAGTTTTTGCATATACCGTTTTCCGCAAAAAATGAACTTCTAATTCGGCATACGGTCGATTTTTTGGGGTATTCGGTCGGCATTTCGTTATAATCATCTCAGTTTTATTTCTTATGGTTTATCTATCAGCGCAAGACGAAGTCAGATGGAGGTCTGAATGTACAAGCGCACCAAGATTGTATGCACCATGGGTCCCGCCTGCGATAGCGACGAGACCATCCGCGAGATGATCAAGGCGGGCATGAACGTCGCCCGTTTTAACTTCTCGCACGGCTCCTACGACGAGCACCACGGTCGCATCGAGCGCGTCCGTCGTATTTCCAAGGAGCTCGGTATGCCCGTCGGCATCCTGCTCGACACCAAGGGCCCCGAGGTCCGCACCGGCCTTCTGGTCGACGGCAAGAAGGTTGCCGTCAAGACCGGCGACAAGATCGTCGTCACCGCTCAGCCCACGTCCGAGGATTTCCATGGCACCGCTGAGCACATCTCCCTCGACTACCTGGCTCTGCCCTCCGAGGTCGAGAAGGGCTCCCTCATCCTGATCGATGACGGCCTGGTTGCCCTCGAGGTTGAGTCCGTCGACGGCCAGGACATGACCTGCGTCGTCAAGAACGACGGCCTGATCGGCGAGCGCAAGGGCGTCAACATGCCCAACGTCAACATCTCGCTGCCCGCTATCACCGAGCGCGATCGTCAGGACATCCTCTTTGGCCTGACCGAGAACATCGACTACATCGCCGCTTCCTTCATCCGCGACGGCGAGTCCGTCCGCGGCATCCGCGAGCTTTGCCGCGAGAACGGCGGCGAGCACGTGACGATCTTCCCGAAGATCGAGTGCGCCCTGGGCGTCGAGAACTTCGACGAGATCCTCGAGGCTTCCGACGGCATCATGGTCGCCCGTGGCGACCTGGGCATCGAGATCAAGCCCGAGCTTGTTCCGCACATCCAGAAGGAGATCATCGCTAAGTGCAACGCGGCCTACAAGCCCGTTATCACCGCTACGCAGATGCTCGACTCCATGCAGCAGAACCCGCGCCCGACGCGCGCCGAGGTTGCCGACGTTGCTAACGCCATTTACGACGGCACCGACGCCGTCATGCTGTCCGGCGAGTCCGCTGCCGGCAAGTACCCGGTCGAGGCCGTCAAGATGCAGGCCAGCATTGCTCTCGAGACCGAGAAGTACCTCCCGGCTCACGCTCCGCTCGAGGTTCCGGCTGACGCTCACGGCACCCGCGTCGTCAACAACGTTGTGGGTATGTCCGCTGTGAACATGGCCACCACCGTTGGCGCCAAGTGCATCACCGTGCCGACGACCACCGGTCGTACCGCTCGCCTGAT
>DBEYTJ010000075.1:0-2356 GCA_048181065.1 Collinsella sp. | reverse complement strand
ACTTGACGAGCTCGTCGGTGAGCTCGGGGGTGTTGCGGACCTTGATGCCCTTGACGGTGACCTCGACGGTGTGGGTCTCGGCCTCCTCGCCCTCCTCGGCCTCGTCGGTCCAGGTGACGGACTTGACGTCGTCAACGTTAGCGCCGATCAGGGCCTCGTTGAACTCCTTGGGGTTGCTGTCGCTACCGGCGATGAGCATGCGGCCCTCGGCGGCAAAGTTGTCAGCGTTCTCGACGGCCTTGAGGTCGACGGTCACGTAGTCGTCAGCCTCGACGGCGCGACCCTCGACGTCCTCGAAGGTGGCACGGTAGTTGAGGAGCATCTCGACCTGGTTGTTGATCTCGGACTCGGTGACCTCCGCGGGAGGCATCTCGATCTCGACGGCGTCGAAGGAGGAGAGCTCAGCGGCAGGACGCAGGGAGAACTCGACGGTGTAGGTGTAGTCCTCGTGATCCTTGGCGAGGTCGAGCTCCTTGTAGTCACCGTTCTTGGTGGGGACGATGTCCAGCTCGTTGAGGACGACGGGCTCGTTGGCGGCGATCAGGTCGTTGGTGGCCTGAGCGAGGGTAGCCTCGGCGCCAAGAGCAGAGTCGATGACCGGACGGGGAGCCTTGCCGGCGCGGAAGCCCGGGAAGCGGTACTTCTTGGCGGTGTCCTTGTAGGCCTTCTTGATCGCGGCGTCGACGTCGGCGGCCGGGATGGTGACCGTAGCGGTGAGCTTGGCGTCCTTGACGTCAGAAGCGGTGATGTTCAACACGTTCCTCCTCATACTGCCCAGCTTATCTGAGGTGCTGGTACCTTTATGCAACAAAGAGTCGCGACGGCGGGAGCCGACGCAGGTGCGTTGGTGCGGGCGAAAGGACTCGAACCTTCACGGGAATCCCACCAGAACCTAAATCTGGCGCGTCTACCAATTCCGCCACGCCCGCATGAGCGCACAGACTAGGAATGATAGCAGATACGAACGGCAAGCGCACGCACACCTTTTACAGGCTCACGACCTCACCACGAGTGCAAAAGACGGGACGAGTTGCCCCGCCCCGCCAATTACGACTTGTTCGCTGACCCGCTACTCCCCCAGCAGGGCCTTCTCAGGCGTGATCGGCAGCGAGCGCACCTGGTGGCCGGTGGCGTGTGCGACGGCCGAGGCCACGGCGGCGAGCGGCGTGTTGATGACGACCTCGCCGATCGACTTGGCGCCAAACGGGCCCGTAGGCTCGTAGCTCGGCTCAAAGGCCACGCGAATGCTGCCGATATCCAGGCGCGTGGGCAGCTTGTAGCTCATAAAGTTGCCGGTACGCAGGCGGCCGCGGTCGTCGTGCTCGACGATCTCGTAGAGCGCGTGGCCGATACCCTGGGCAATGCCGCCCTCGGCCTGGACGCGCGCGAGCGCCTCGTTGATCACGGTGCCGCAGTCCACAGCAGCCGCGTAGTCCACAACAGTCACCTTGCCGGTGGCCTTGTCAACCTCGACCTCGGCAATACCGGCCATAAACGGCGGGGGCGAAACGGGCAGGCAGGCAGAGGCGTGCGAGGTCAGTGCGTCGCCGCCCGCGATGTTCTTGACGCACAGGTTGGCAAAGTCGCGCAGCGTGAGGTAGCGGTTCTGCTCGCGCGCGGCGCGCTCGTCGGACAGACGCACGTACTGGCCATCGAAGACCACGTCGGCGGCGTCCACGTCCCACATCTGGGCGGCCTTGCCGCAGATCTTCTCACGCAGCTCCGTCGCCGCGTTCTTGGCTGCCAGACCCGTCACGTACGTGCCCGAGCTCGCGTACGAGCCGGCATCGAACGGCGACACGTCGGTGTCCACGCCGCGCACCACAATCAGCGAGCTCTCAACGCCCAGCTCCTCGGCGGCAATCTGCGCCAGAATCGTGTCGACGCCCATGCCATTATCGGTGGCGCCGGTGCCGATGGTAATGAAGCCGTCCTCTTCCAGGCGCATGTCGATGCCGGCGATATCCACGTTGGAAATGCCCGAGCCCTGCATGGTGAGCGCACAGCCCAGGGCACGCACGCGGTCGCCCAGGTCCACGGCCAGCGGCTTGTCGCGCCAGCCGATCATGTCCATCGCGCGCAGCAGGCAACGGTCGAGCGCGCAGGCGTTGAGTTTCTCGTTGTAGTACTGCGGCATGGTCTCGCCCTCGCGCACGATGTTCTTAAGGCGCAGGTCGGCGGGGTCCATGTGCAGCATGTCGGCGAGCTCGTTGACGGCGCTCTCCACGGCAAACTGGCCCTGGGTGGCACCGTAGCCGCGATACGCGCCGCCGCGGTTGGTATTGGTGTAGACGGCGTCCCAGCTAAAGCGGCTCGCCTTCACGTGGTTGTAGATGGGCAGGCTCTTGTGGCCCGA
>DBEYTJ010000074.1:0-2842 GCA_048181065.1 Collinsella sp. | reverse complement strand
GCAAAGAACACTGCACATGCGATCGCAAAACATCTCGTGACTGAGGCAAAGGCTGGCGTGCGCGTCAAGCCCGAGTCTCTGGAGCCCGAGGAGAAGAAGCCGGCTGTGGCCGCCGCTGCTCCTGCAGGCGCCATCCCTCCGGGAACGGTCATCGGCGACGGGCACATCAAGATTGCCCACGTCCGTATCGACACCCGTCTGCTCCATGGTCAGGTGGCCACCACGTGGACCAAGCAGATCAACCCCAACCGCATCATCGTGGTTTCCGACGGCGTTGCTCACGACGAGCTCCGCAAGACCATGATCGAGCAGGCTGCCCCTCCGGGAGTCCATGCCAACGTCGTTCCCATCAAGAAGATGGCCGAGGTCGTCAAGGACACGCGCTTTGGTGACACCAAGGCCATGTTGCTCTTCGAGAACCCGCAGGATCTGCTCAAGGCCATCGAGGCCGGCGTCGACATCAAGGAAGTCAACATCGGTTCCATGGCTCACTCCAAGGGCAAGGTCGTCGTCACCAACGCCGTCGCTATGGGCGATGACGACGTCAAGACTCTCGAGGCCCTCAAGGCCAAGGGCGTCAAGTTCGAGGTCCGCAAGGTTCCTTCGGATTCCTCCGAGGATCTCGACGCCATGTTGAAGAAAGCTAAGGCCGAACTGGCCGCTCAAGCATAGTAAAGGAGGGTCCGATACATGTCTGCAATCACTATTCTGCTTGTTGCGATTGTCGCGTTGCTTGCCGGTATGGAAGGCATTCTGGATGAGTTCCAGTTCCATCAGCCGCTCGTGGCATGCACGCTTATCGGTCTCGTAACCGGTCACCTTCAGGAGGGCATCCTCCTGGGCGGTTCGCTCCAGATGATGGCCCTTGGCTGGGCTAACGTCGGCGCCGCCGTCGCGCCTGACGCCGCTCTGGCCTCGGTCGCCTCTTCGATCATCATGGTGCTCGCCCTCAACGGCGGCGCTACCGATCCGTCGAAGGCCGTTACCGCCGCTATCGCCGTCGCCGTCCCGCTGTCGGTCGCTGGTCTGTTCCTGACCATGATCTGCCGTACCCTGGCTACCGCTATCGCTCACGCCATGGACGGCTGCGCCGAGAAGGGCGACTTCGCCGGCATCGAGCGTTGGCAGTACATTGCCATCCTTATGCAGGGCCTTCGTATTGCCATCCCGGCAGTGCTTCTGTGCATCATCCCGGCCGAGGCAGTTACCAACGCGCTTAACGCTATGCCCGACTGGCTGTCCGGCGGCATGGCTGTCGGCGGCGGCATGGTCGCTTCCGTCGGTTACGCCATGGTCATCAACATGATGGCCACCAAGGAGACCTGGCCGTTCTTCATCCTCGGCTTTGTCCTTGCTGCGATCCCTCAGCTCACGCTGATCGCCCTTGGCCTCATCGGTATCTCCCTTGCCCTCATCTACCTTGGCCTTAAGGATCTGGCCAAGCAGGGTGGCGGCATGGGCGGTGGCTCCGGCGACCCGCTCGGCGATATTCTGAACGATTACGAGTAGGAGGGGAGTGATACATATGGCAGAGAACAAGATTCAGCTCACCAAGGCTGACCGCAAGAAGGTTTGCTTCCGTCATCAGTTCCTTCAGGGCTCGTGGAACTACGAGCGTATGCAGAACGGCGGCTGGTGCTTCGCAATGATCCCTGCGATCAAGAAGCTCTACACCAGCAAGGATGACCAGATTGCCGCTCTTAAGCGCCACCTGGAGTTCTATAACACCCACCCCTATGTTTCCGCCCCCGTCATTGGCGTTACCCTCGCCCTCGAGGAGGAGCGCGCCAACGGTGCTCCGATCGACGACGTCGCCATCCAGGGCGTCAAGGTCGGTATGATGGGCCCGCTCGCCGGCGTCGGTGACCCCGTCTTCTGGTTCACCCTTCGCCCGATTCTGGGCGCTCTGGGCGCTTCCATGGCCCTGTCCGGCAGCATCGCCGGTCCGCTGCTGTTCTTCTTCGCGTGGAACATCATCCGTTACGCCTTCCTGTGGTACACGCAGGAGTTTGGCTACAAGGTCGGCTCCTCCATCGCCAAGGACCTCTCCGGCGGTCTGATGGGCAAGGTCACCGAGGGTGCTTCCATCCTGGGTATGTTCATCATCGGCGCCCTGGTCGAGCGCTGGGTGTCCATCTCCTTCACCCCGGTCGTCTCCAAGGTCACGCAGTCTGCTGGCGCCTTTATCGACTGGGCTAGCCTGCCCTCCGGCTCCGAGGGCGTCAAGGAAGCGCTGACGATGTACAACTCCATCGGTGCTACCGCCCTTGATCAGGTTAAGGTCACCACGCTTCAGGCTAACCTCGATCAGCTCATCCCCGGCCTTGCCGCTGTGTGCCTGACCCTGCTGGTCTGCAAGCTCCTCAAGAAGAAGGTCAGCCCGATCGTCATCATCCTGGCTCTCTTCGCCGTCGGCATCATCGGTCGCGTCTGCGGCTTCATGTAAGCACGCTTCGGCTTAAGACCGAGAGTTGCTAGGCAAGGGCTTTTGAGCCATTGAAACGGACCGCACCCGGTGGGTACACTGGATGCGGTCCGATTGTTTTTTATTGGAGGGCGAGGCGCGTATGGCGCAATCTCAGAACAGCACGGTCGATCTGGCAACGCCGGCAACCTGCCTGATGGGGCTTACCAGTCACGGTAACGTAATGGTGGGCAATAAGGCGTTTGAGTACTATAACGAGCGCAATCCCGAGGATTATATTCAAATCCCGTGGGACGAGGTCGACTATATTGCCGCCGAGGTTTTGCGCGGCACCAAGAAGATTACGCGTTTTGCCATCTTCACCAAGGACAACGGTCACTTTACGTTTTCGACGCGCGACGACAAAGAGACGCTTCG
>DBEYTJ010000073.1:0-1676 GCA_048181065.1 Collinsella sp. | reverse complement strand
GATATCGCCATTCGCATGGCAACCGAGGTGCCGGCTCGCTCTGCGCACATCGAGGATAAGTGCGGCAGCATCATGCCGGGTCGCGACGCCGACTTTGTCGTGTTCGACCATGAGCTCACCCTCGTCGAGACGTATGTTGGCGGCCAGAGCGTCGGCAACGCCTTTACCGAGTAACGATAGAAAAAGACGGCGGGCCCGAATCTGCTCGGACCCGCCGTATGGGTTAAACGCTCAAAAGCACCTTTACAGTTACAGCTTGTTAGCGATCTTCTTTGCCGTGCGCTTGACGCCGGCCACCAGGCCTCCTGCAGGATGCTCCTTCTCGTAGGCTAGACGCTTCTCGCGCTTGGCATACTCTTCGACGATGATGTCGCCGTACTCGTCTTCGATCTTGTCGAAGAAGTCGACGGCGCCCTTAATTTCTTCAGCGGTCGGGTGTCCCTTTTGGACACCGCCAGTAAGTTTGAACGGCCCCCACGTATCAAAGCCGGGGCAGCCGTAGACACCCATAAAGATGGCCTGCCTCATGCGGCAGATGCCATCGATATCCTTGCCGTACCACTTGTTTTTGCCACCGTAGGTCATAAGGCCAAACACCTTGTCCTGCGGCTGCAGCACGTTCGTGAGCACTCGTGCCATGTCCTTGTCGATCTCGGAGTAATAGATGCCCGTGGCGACGCCAATCAGATGGTATTCGTGCAGGTCGGGGTACTCGTTTTTGCCAAGCGCCTTGACGTCGAGGGTATCGATCTCGGGGTGTGCCTCGACGATGGCGTCCACGAGCTTTTTCGTATTGCCGTGATGGCGCGAGGCGTAGAGGATGATGGTTCGCATAAGAAGGCCTTTCAGCTGTAATTGCATCAATGTCTGTATGGTACCCCGTTACATGGCTGGGATACCGGACGCATCGATGAACGTGCGGGTTTGTCCTTTGGTTAGGGCCGAGACGGGTACTTGCGAGCAAAAAGCAGTTGTTCGAAAGGATGGGCAATGGAATACGCTCTCTCCAACGATTCGATTTCTATTAAGGTGTCCACGGCTGGTGGTTCGTTTACCTCGATCGAGGCCGGAGGTCGCGAGTATCTGTGGCAGGGCGATCCCGCCGTGTGGTCCGGCCAGGCACCGATTTGCTTCCCGATTTGCGGAGGCTTGCGCGATAACAACGCCATGACGTTTGCCGGGCATCATGTAAAGCTCGCTCGCCATGGGTTTGCGCGCAAACAGGAGTGGAAGCTGCTGAGCCAGAGCGAGAGCGAGCTGGCGATGTGCCTGGCTTCGGAGGATAACGCCGCGCTGCTGAGCGATTATCCGTATCCGTTTAAGCTTGTCGCCCGCTATACGCTCGAGGACGCTGCCGTGCGCGTTTCCTACGAGGTCACCAACGAGGGCACCGAGGACATGCCGTTCTTTATCGGCGGTCATCCCGGCTTTAGGTGTCCGCTCGATGAGGGCGAGGCCTATACGGACTACGAGCTGCGCTTTGAGAAGGACGAGGCTGCTGAGCTTTGCACTGCCGTCCCCTCGACTGGCTTGATTGACGTGACCAATCGCTCCAAGAACCCCATGGTGGGAAAGACGCTGCCTCTGTCACATGAGCTCTTCGATTTTGCGGAGACCATCTTTGACGTGCTCGAGAGCCGTCAGGTCACGCTTTCCAAAAAGGGCGAGGACAAGGG
>DBEYTJ010000072.1:0-2540 GCA_048181065.1 Collinsella sp. | reverse complement strand
AGGAATTTCTCGGGGCCGCCTCTCGGCGGCCTTGCGAAAAACAAATCCAAGTTAGACCATTTCAAATGGTTCGATGTCTGCCCGGATGCGACACATCTGGTGTGTCCATCCTCGCAGTATCCGGTTCTCAAGGTGCACGCTTTGCGGTCCATCCGGTTCGACCGGGCCGCGCGGCAAGGAGATATATTGCCAGACCGCGAAGCTCTGTGGGACGTCAATTCCACTCTTCACAAGTCCTACACAACATATTGCTTTCTATAGGTAATAGAAAGACTGGTGCGGATCTTCCGCACGTATCAGATGATGACCCTTTGGTTCAGGAATATATAGAGATCGGTCACCTGTAAGTGTTTATCTACCCGCGCTTTTAGCAATGTAAACCGCGCTTCAGATAAAAAGAGGGAGCGCCGCGCACAACGCGACACTCCCCTAGCGATTCAAGAGAATCTATTAGGCCTCGAGAGCCTTCTTGGCGATGGTAGCCAGCTCGTTGAAGGACTCGATGTCCTCGTAAGCCATCTGAGCCAGGACCTTGCGGTCGAGCTCGATGCCGGCAACCTTCAGGCCGTGCATGAACTGAGAGTAAGAGATGTCGTTCAGGCGAGCAGCAGCGTTGATACGAGTGATCCAAAGAGAACGGATCTCGCGCTTCTTGTTGCGGCGATCACGATACTGATACTGCAGGGAGTGCTGGACCTGCTCTTTAGCATGCTTGTAAGTACGCGAAGCGGCACCGTAGTAACCCTTCGCACGGTGCATAACGGTACGGCGCTTCTTCTTGGCGGCAACAGCGCGCTTAATACGTGCCATGTTCTATCAACTCCTAGACGGTAAAACGAAAAACGGGAACGCGAACTTAGGCGAGACGCGACTTGATGACCTTGCGGTCGGCAGCGGCAATCTCGGTCTCCTGACGGAAGCCACGCTTACGCTTGGTGGACTTCTTGCTCAGGATGTGGCTCTTGAAAGCCTTGGCGCGCATAAGCTTGCCGGTACCAGTCTTGCGGAAACGCTTCTTGGTGCCGCTGTGGGACTTCATCTTAGGCATGAAATACTCCTTAATCGGTTACAGAACACTAGTTACTTAGTATCGCTTGCCGCTTTATCCTCATCGAAGGCGCCCTTAATCGGGGCGAGCAGCATAAGCATGTTACGGCCTTCCATCTTAGGCTTGGACTCGACCGTAGCGTAAGGCTTGAGATCCTCGGCGAGACGCTCGAGAACGTTAAGGCCCTGCTCCGGGTGAGCCATCTCACGGCCGCGGAACATGATGGTGATCTTAACGCGTGCGCCCTTCTTGAGGAAACGCAGAACGTGGCCCTTCTTGGTCTCGTAATCGCCAACGTCGATCTTGGGTCGGAACTTCATTTCCTTGACCTCGACCTTGGACTGGTTCTTACGAGCAGCCTTGGCCTTCATGGCCTGCTGGTACTTGAACTTACCGTAGTCCATGACCTTGCAGACCGGCGGCTCCGCGTTGGGAGCGATCTCGACCAGGTCGAGACCCTGATCGTCGGCGACGCGCTGGGCATCGCGGATGGCGAACAGGCCGAGCTGAGAGCCATCGACGCCAATCAAACGGCACGAAGATGCAGTAATCTCGTCGTTGATGCGGGTGTCATCAGACTTAGCTATTTTCCCTACCTCCATTCATAAAAAAATAACCCGGCGCTTCTCAGCAACCAGGTCGTACACATAGACTTCCTCGATTTGAGGAAGGGAATCTAAGTTGTATGACCAGTCAGCTGCTCATTGGCGCCAAAAGGTGGGAACCCTCGGGTTCCTCTTTAGGGCATTGCGGGAACAACGCCTTGCGAATAATAACACGTACAGCGCGTTATCACATTACGTACACGAAAAAGGGGCCTTGACCCCCTTGAACGCTCGCTTGCATGTATGGTGCCCGAGGCGAGACTCGAAGGGCCTTCGCTTCGCGAAG
The DNA here is from genome assembly GCA_048181065.1 of Collinsella sp. Classification (GTDB taxonomy): domain Bacteria; phylum Actinomycetota; class Coriobacteriia; order Coriobacteriales; family Coriobacteriaceae; genus Collinsella. The sequence continues at coordinate 601 of DBEYTJ010000072.1, read as the reverse complement.
CCCCGGGCTTCGGGCGCGTGGCGCCCTCGCCACGCTCCGCTACAGACAGGCCACAGGCCTGTTTGCTTAACGCTTCGCGCGCTCACGCGAGTTCGGCACGAAAAAGGGGGCCGCAACCCCCTTGAACGCTCACTTGCATGTATGGTGCCCGAGGCGAGACTCGAACTCGCACGTTGTTGCCAACGGTGGATTTTGAGTCCACTGCGTCTGCCAATTCCGCCACTCGGGCACGTAATGCGTGAGTTAGTTTATCACAGCTTTCTACCGATTAGTCCGAAAATGGAACTTCGAGCATTTCGATGAGTTCGACCGTGCGTAGCATCTCGCGCTGACGGCATCCGCGACCGTCGACCGAAGCCTCACCCATCTGGTTATCGTAAGGGTCCTCGCGCATGCCGTCGAAAGAGGGCTCAAACTCTGCCTGGAATCGATTGTTGGCCACCATACGCCATGGGTCGAGATTGCCAAAGTAGTGACGGCGGCGCCACTCCTCCCCCATCCTGCGAGCAGAAGATCCAAATGACACGTCGGCGTTGAGCCAACCGGTCTGCGGCGTATAGAACTCTGCCCAGTCGTGCGACCCCACCGAATCGGGCGCAAC
>DBEYTJ010000071.1:0-5059 GCA_048181065.1 Collinsella sp. | reverse complement strand
GGCCTGCGCGTGCAGCCGCAGATTATCGGCGAGCCCCGTCGTGGGCGTCCGGCCCCGCGTGCCGCCGCCACGCCCGAGCGCGTCATTCCCTGCGAGCGCGTGTTTGTGGCCATTGGCCAGGACATCGATTCCAAGCCGTTTGAGGAGATGGGCGTTGCCTGCAAGTGGGGCTGCATCGTCACCGATTCGGATGGCGCCGTGCCTAACTTCGATGGCCTCTTTAGTGGCGGCGACTGCCAGACCGGTCCCGCCACCGTCATCCGGGCCATCAACGCCGGCCGCGTTGCTTCGGCAAATATCGATCGCTATCTGGGCTTTGACCACAAGATCAAGCTCGACGTTGAGCTGCCGACCGTGCAGTTTAAGGGCAAGCACGAGTGCGGCCGCTGCGAGCTGGGCGAGCGCGAGGCCGGCGAGCGCATCCACGATTGGAATCTGGTCGAGCAGGGCCTTACCGAGGAGGAGGCACGCCAGGAGGCAAGCCGCTGCCTGCGTTGCGACCACTTTGGCTTTGGCGCGTTCCGCGGAGGGAGGAACCTGGAATGGTAGGGCTCAACAAAACCACTGTCAGCGACAACACCGAAAGCGGAGCACTCAACATGGTCAAGCTCACTATCGATAATTGCGAGGTCGTGGTGCCCGAGCACACCACGATCCTGGACGCGGCCAAGTCCGTCGGCATCCAGATTCCCACCCTGTGCTACCTACGCGATCTAAACGAGATTGGCGGTTGCCGCGTGTGCGTGGTCGAGGTTGAGGGCTGCGACCAGCTGGTTGCCGCCTGCAACAACTACGTGCTCGACGGCATGGTGGTCCACACCAACAGCCCCAAAGCCCGCGAGGCGCGTCGCACCAACGTGCAACTGCTGCTGTCCCAGCACGACTCGCGCTGCACGAGCTGCGTGCGCAGTGGTAACTGCAACCTGCAGACCATCGCCAACGACCTGGGCATCTTCTATCTGCCGTACGAGCAGCATCTGGCGCGCGGGAGCTGGGACTTCGATTTCCCCATCATCCGCGATAACGACAAGTGCATTAAATGCATGCGCTGCATCAAGGTGTGCGAGAGCGTGCAGGGCCTAGGGATTTGGGACCTGACCAACCGCGCCACGCATACCGCCGTGGGTACCCGCGGGCGCGCGCCGATCGGCAAGACCGATTGCGTCGCGTGTGGTCAGTGCATCACGCATTGTCCGACGGGCGCCCTGCGCGAGCGTGACGATACCGAGACCGTGTTCGACGCCATCGCCGATCCCGACAAGATCGTGCTGGTGCAGATTGCGCCGGCCGTGCGTAGCGCCTGGGGAGAGGAACTCGGCATATCTCGCGAGGAGGCCACCGTTGAGCGCTTGGCCTGTGCGCTGCGCCGCGTTGGCTTTGAGTACGTGTTCGACACCGATTTCTCGGCCGACCTCACCATTATGGAGGAGGGCTCCGAGCTGCTCGAGCGCCTGGGTAAGGCCGCCAAGGGCGAGGGCGACAGCCGTGGCTGGCCCATGTTCACGAGCTGCTGCCCGGGCTGGGTGCGCTTTGTGAAGGCGCGTTACCCCGAGTTTGTCGACAGCCTGTCTACGTCAAAGTCGCCGCAGCAGATGTTTGGCGCCATCGCCAAGACCTACTACGCCAAGGTGCTGGGCGTGGAGCCCGAGCGTCTGTTTGTGGTGTCCGTGATGCCGTGCACGGCCAAGAAGGCCGAGTGCGCGCTGCCGAGCATGGTGGGCGAGGACGGCACGCCCGATGTGGACGTTGCGCTGACGGTGCGCGAGATGGTGCGCATGATCCGCGCGAACCACGTGAGCGTGGACACGCTGGTTGAGGAGCCACTCGATACGCCGCTAGGCTTTGGCACGGGTGCGGGTGTGATCTTTGGCGCCACGGGCGGCGTGATGGAGGCCGCCGTGCGCTCGGCCTATTACCTGGTGATGGGCAAGAACCCCGACGCCGACTTCTTTACCGATGCGCGCGGACTCGACGGCTGGAAGGAGGCCGTGGCCGATATCGATGGCACCAAGGTGCGCGTCGCCGTGGCACACGGACTGGGCAACGCCGCCCGCCTGCTCGACGCGATTCGCGACGGCAGCGTGAGCTATGACTTTGTCGAGGTCATGGCGTGCCCCGGCGGTTGCGTCGGTGGTGGCGGTCAGCCCATCCACGACGGTTGCGAGCTGGCGGCCGAGCGCGGCAAGGTGCTCTGGGGCCTGGATGCCGCTGCGGACATTCGCTTCTCGCACGAGAATCCCGATGTCCAGGCGTGCTATCGCGAGTTCTTGGGCGCGCCGCTCTCGCCGCTGGCCGAGAATCTGCTGCATACCGACCATCACGCCTGGTCGATGTCCAACGAGGGGGCGTGCTAGCGATGCGCGCGTTTGATTTTGAGCTGTCGCGCCGGGGGTTTGCCTCGGCGCTCGCCGCGGGCGCGCTGTCGCTTGCACTCGCGGGCTGTGGCGGCGGGGCTGCCGGTGCCGGGTCCGCCGCGGGCTCGGCTGCCACGGACGGCGCCGGTGCTGCTGCAGAGCCGGTGGAGGTGCGCGTCGCCTCGCTCAAGGGGCCGACCTCGATTGGTCTGGTGCAGTTTATGGACCGGGCGGCCGATGGCGAGACGGACAATGAGTTCGACTTTGCGATCAACACTGCCGCCGACGAGATTGTGCCCAAGGTCATTCAGGGCGATATCGATATCGCCCTGGTGCCCGCCAACGTGGCGAGTGTTCTCTACAACAAGACCGAAGGTGCGGTGCAGGTCATCGACATCAACACGCTGGGCGTGCTGAACGTGGTGACGGGCGACGCGGACGTGACCTCGTTTGGCGACCTGGCGGGTCGCACCGTCTACATGACGGGCAAGGGCACCACGCCGGAGTACGTCATGAACTACCTGCTGGAGCGCGCGGGCCTGACCGGCCAGGTGGCGCTTGAGTTTAAGAGCGAGCCCACCGAGGTGCTGTCGGCGCTGCTTGCCGACCCGACTGCCGTGGGCGTGTTACCCGAGCCGTTCAAGACGGCGGCCATCGCCAAGAGCGAGGGCAAGCTGTCGGCACCGGTGAGCCTGACCGATGTGTGGGACGAGCTGGCAGGAGACACGGGCTCGCGCTTGCTGACGGGTGTGACCGTGGTGCGCCGCGCGTTTGCCGAGGAACATCCCGAGGCCGTGGTGGAGTTCTTGAGCTGCCATGCGGCGAGCGTTAAGGCTGTCAATGCGGCGCCGGCAGACTGGGCGCAGGCCGTGGTCGATGCCGGCATCGTGGACAACGCCAAGATCGCCGAGAAGGCGATTCCCGGGTGCATGCTCGTGTGCCAGACGGGCAAGGATATGAAGGCGGCACTTAGTGGGTATCTGCAGGTGCTGTCCGACGCGGACGCGAGCACCGTGGGTGGTAAACTTCCGGCTGACGATTTCTACTACATGGAGTAGCCCGTGCGTGCGTTTGCTCGACAAATGACAGAGCGTATGAAGGCGGTGGCGGCAGCAGGTGCCGTCGCCGCCTTTTGGCTTGCCGTGTGGGTCTTCGCGGCGGTGCTGGTGGCGCAGCCACTGATCTTGCCGGGGCCGGGTGCTGTTGCCTTGGCGCTGCTGCGCCTGGTGTGCGATGGCGGTACCTGGGCGATTTTGGTGGGCTCGGGCGCGCGGATACTGGGCGGGCTGGCGCTTGCCGCGGTGTGTGGTGGCGTGCTTGCCGGGATTTCGTCACGGTCGCAGGCGTTTGCGCACCTGGCTGCTCCGGCGCTGTCGTTTGTAAAGGCGACGCCGGTCGCCTGCGTGGTGGTCCTGCTGCTCATTTGGCTGGGATCGGCGCGCGTGAGCATCGCCGCGGTCTTTTTGATGGCGCTGCCGGGCGTGTATTTTTCGCTGGCCGAGGGCTTGGCTCAGGTGAATAAACCGCTGGAGCAGATGTTTCGCCTGCATGGCGTGCGCGGCTGGCGACTGTTTTGTGCCCACACCTGGCGCGAAGTCCTGCCGTTTGCGCTTTCGTGCGCACGGGCCGTGATCGGCATGAGCTGGAAGGCCGGCGTGGCGGCGGAGCTGATCGGCATGGCGGTGGGCACCGTGGGCGAGCGCATCTATCAGGCGAAGCTTTTGATTGAGACGGCTGATTTGCTGGCGTGGACCGTGCTGGTCGTTGCCGCCTCGTGGGCGTGTGAGCGCGTGCTGGTGTGGCTGCTGCGGGTTTCGGGACCCGTGGCGTGGCGCGCGGCCGTGCGGGCGCATGGGCGCGGCGCTCGCGGTTGTGTGGGCGACTCTGCTGGCGGTGGGGCTGCAGCGGAGCTTGCGCTTGCCGTGGGCGATCGCGCGCCCTGGGCGCCGGCGCTGGATGGTCTGGTGCTCAACGTGCCTGCGGGTGGGCGCATCTGTGTGATGGGTGCTTCGGGCATGGGCAAGTCGACGCTGCTTTCGTTGGCAGCGGGGGAGTGCTCGCCGTGCTCGATGGTGTTTCAGGATGCACGCTTGGCCGAGTCCGCCTCGGCGCTGGATAACGTGCTGGTGTGCGCCGATGCGCGCGTGGATGCTTCGAGCGCCGCGGCATTGCTGCGCCTGCTGGTGCCGGGAATCGATGTGAATGCGTGCGTGGCCGAGCTTTCGGGCGGGCAGCGCCGCCGTGTCGAGATTGCCCGCGCCCTGCTGTGCCCGGGCGGCGCGGTGATTCTTGACGAGCCCTTTACCGGTTTAGATACCGCCGCGCGCGATGCGACGACCAAGGTCGTGCTCGACCTGCTCGACGGCCGCACGCTCTTGCTCGCCACACATGACGTCTCCGACGCTCAGGCCCTCGATATCTCGGACATCATCACGCTCTAAAAACTAACTCAGCAACAAAATGATTCGTTTTTCTCCGTCCCCATGGGGTCGGGTGTGGTATTCTATCTGCGGGGTAATACTTAGGAATACCAAGTAATACCAACGCCGCAGAAACAAACTCCAGATGCGGGCCAATCGGGTTGCCTTCACAGCCCGTCGCCCAGCCGCGTGGCCCGCATCTATCCGCACTACCGTCGTTTCAAAAAGGAAGCGCCATGGCAGAACACATGACCCCCGTAGTCGCGAAGGTCTTGCCCGAGGAGA